>NZ_BMOE01000003.1:300000-385866 GCF_014646915.1 Deinococcus aquiradiocola
GGTGTCGTTGGTGAAGGTGAGGGGGTCCTTGACGTCCTTCCAGTTGTGTTCGGCCACGATGGGCAGGTGCGCGATGTAGTAGAAGGCGGGCACGTTGACCTTGTCGAAGGCGATGACGACGGTGTTCGCGCCCTGGGCGGTGACGCTCTTGACGCCGTTCTTCCAGATGCCGGTCAGGTCGAGGCCGGGGTTGGCCTTGAGGTAGTTGAAGGTGAAGGCGACGTCGGCGGCGCTGAACGGCTGGCCGTCGCTCCATTTGACGCCGCTGCGGGTGGTGACGGTGAGGGTCCTGTTGTCCTTGCTCCAGGTGTACTTGGTGCCGAGGACGGGGTTGACCTTGCCGTCGAGGGCGTTGACGTAGAAGAGCGATTCGTAGATGGCGCTGAGGGTGGGCGGGAGGTGGTTGGCGGCGGGCGTGAAGGGGTTGTAGTTCTTGCCGGAGAAGGGGGCGGTGTTGACGACGTTGAAGGTGGTTCTGGGTTCGGCGGCGAGGGCGGTGCCGAGGGTGGCGCTCAGCAGCAGGGTGAGGGACAGGGCGCGTCTGTTCATGGAAACCTCCGGGTGAGGGGATGTGCGGTTCTGGCCGTGCAGCGGGTGTGGGGCTGGTCGGGGAGGGGGCTGTACGGGTGTGGGGCGCGGGCCGTGAAATGTAGCGTTACATTCCCGGCGGTCGGCGCGGTGGCCCGCCGGGTGGGCGGACGCGGGAGGGGACCGGCAGATGTGGCGTCCAGCACGAACCGCAGCAGGAGCCGTGGTGGATGGTGGAGCGGTTTGACAAGTTGTGTGTACCGCTATAATGTAACGCTACAACAGCCACAATGCAACCCCCGTCCCAATTCGCTCCACCTCCGCCACCCCCGCCCGCCCCGGCAGCACTCCGGCCCACCCCCGGTCCCGAAGGTCCCCCATGACCGTGAACCCCACCCCGCCCGCCCCCACCAGCGTCACCATCAACGACGTCGCCCGCCGCGCGGGCGTGTCCGTCATGACCGTCTCCAACGTCGTCAACGGCAAGACCAGCGTCCGCCCCACCACCCGCCAGCGCGTCCTCGACGCCATCGAAGCGACCGGCTACCGCGTGAACCCCATGGCGCGCGCCCTCGCCGGGGGCCGCAACCGCCTGCTGAGCGTCATCGCGCCGCAACTCAACCTCCCGTACGTCTCCGAAGTGCTGCAGGGCGCCACGCAGGCCGCCGAACGCCTCGGCTACGACCTCGTCGTCATGATGATCGGCGAACGCAACACCTCCGACCTGAGCGTCATGAGCCGACTCTCCGCAGGCGCACTCCTCATCCAGCCGTCCCGCCGGGGCCGCGTGCGCCGCCTGCACCTCCCACAGCACGTCGTCAGCGTGGACGGCCCCAGCGACCTGCCGCTCGTGGTCGACAACTACGGCGGCGCGCGCCAGGCCATGCAGCACCTCCTCGCGCTCGGCCACACCCGCATCGGCTTCGTGAGCGGCCTGCACTCCGAGAACATCCTGAGCGGCGACACCCCCGAAGCGCAGCTCTGGGACCGCGACGACGCCTCCGAACGCCTGCGCGGCTACCACGACAGCATGGCCCTCGCCGGACTGGACGTCCCGCAGGGCTACGTCCAGCACGGCGACTACCTCAAGGAGAGCGGCGAGGTCGCCGTCCGCGCGCTGCTCGCCCTGCCCCGCCCGCCCACCGCGCTGTTCGTGTCGGGCGACGCGATGGCCCTCGGCGCGATGCACGTCGCGCAGGACCTCGGCCTGCACGTCCCGCAGGACCTCAGCATCGTGGGCTTCGACGACCTGCCGATCGCCGCCGCGTCCCGGCCCGGCCTCACCACCGTCCGGCAACCGCTGCAGCACATGGGCGAGACGGCCGTGCAGATGCTGATCGACCTGGTGGACGGCCAGCCCGTCACCCTCCCGCCGCCCTTCCCCACCGAACTCGCGGTGCGTGAATCGACCGCGCCGCCCCCACACACCCGCCCCGCCTGATCCACCCGCCTGACCCGCCCACCCACGGAGGACCATCCATGACCCGAATCGGCATCATCGGCACCGGCGACATCAGCGCCGCCTACCTGCGCGCCGCGCGCGACCTGCACCTCTTCGAGGTGGCCGCCATCACCGACCTCGACACGGCCCGCGCCGAAGCCAGAGGCGCGGAGTTCGGCGTCCCGGTCCTCGGCCTGGACGCCCTGCTCGCCCGCGAGGACCTCGTGGCCGTCGTGAACCTCACGCCGCCCGCCGCGCACGCCGCCGTCACGCTCGACATCCTGGCCGCCGGACGGCACGCCTACAGCGAGAAACCGCTCGCCGTGACCCTCGACGACGGCATGCGCGTCCTGCAGGCTGCCCGGACGGCCGGTCGCCGCGTCGGCTGCGCGCCCGACACCTTCCTCGGCGCGGGCCTGCAGACGGTCCGCGCCGCCATCGACGGCGGCCTGATCGGGCGGCCCGTCGCCGCGACCGCGTTCTTCATGGGGAGCGGCCCCGAGAGCTGGCACCCCAACCCCGCCTTCTTCTACCAGCCGGGCGCCGGGCCGCTCTTCGACATGGGCCCCTACTACCTCACGGCGCTCGTGAACCTGCTCGGCCCCGTCACCCGCGTGAGCGGCAGCGCCGTGAGCGCCTTCACGGAACGCGTCGCCGGGCACGAATCGCGGCGCGGGGAGCGCATCGCCGTGCACACGCCCACGCACGTCACCGCTCAACTCCAGCTGGGCGGCGTGCCCTGCACCTTCATCGCGAGCTTCGACGTGCCGGGCAGCGAGGTGCCGCGCATCGAGATCTACGGCACGGAAGCCACCATCAGCGTCCCCGACCCGAACACCTTCGGCGGTCCCGTCCGCATCTGCCGCCTCGGGACGCGCACCTGGGAGGAACTGCCCGTCACGCGCCCCTACGCCGAGAACTCACGCGGCATCGGGCTCGCGGACCTGCTCTCCGCCGCCGAGCGGGGTGAAGCGCACCGCGCGAGCGGCGACCTCGCGTACCACGTGCTGGAAGTCATGCACCGCGTGCTGGAGTCCGCCGACGCCGGACAGCCGCTCGACGTGCACAGCCGCCCCGAACGTCCCGCCGCCCTTCCCGAACAGCCCGAGTGGCTGCAGGCGGTGACGCGGTGACGCGCCCCGTCACGCTCTTCACCGGCCAGTGGGCGGACCTGCCGCTCGCGGAACTCGCGCCGCTCGCCCGGAGAATGGGGTACGACGGCCTGGAACTCGCCTGCTGGGGCGACCACTTCGACGTGCAGGCCGCCCTGCGGGACGACACCTACGTGACGCGCGTCCGTGACCTGCTGGACGCGCACGGCCTGCAGTGCCGCGCCATCAGCAACCACCTCGTCGGGCAGGCCGTGTGCGACCCCATCGACGCCCGCCACCGCTCCATCGTGCCCGCACACGTGTGGGGCGACGGCGAGCCCGAAGGCGTCCGGACGCGCGCCGCGCAGGAGATGATCGACACCGGGCGCGCCGCCGCGAAACTCGGCGTGAAGACCGTCAACGGCTTCACCGGCAGCAGCGTCTGGCACAGCCTGTACGCCTTCCCGCCCACCGATCAGGCGTACTGGGACGCGGGCTACACGGACTTCGCGCGCCGCTGGACGCCCATCCTCGACGCCTTCGACCGGGAGGACATCAACTTCGCGCTGGAAGTCCACCCGACCGAGATCGCCTTCGACCTCGCCACCGCGCAGCGCGCCCTGGACGCCGTGAACGGCCACCCGCGCTTCGGCTTCAACTACGACCCCAGCCACCTCGGGTACCAGCACGTGGACTACGTGCGCTTCATCCGGACGTTCGCCGACCGGATTTTCCACGTGCACATGAAGGACGTGTGGTGGGGGCACGGCAGCGGCGAGGTGGGCGTCTTCGGCGGGCACACCGACTTCGGCGACGCGCGCCGCTACTGGGACTTCCGTTCGGTGGGACGCGGCGACATCCGCTTCGAGGACGTGATCGTCGCCCTGAACGACGTCGGCTACGCCGGACCGCTCAGCGTGGAGTGGGAGGACGCCCGGATGGACCGCGTGCACGGCGCCACCGAGAGCGCCGCGTACGTGCGCCGCCTCGACTTTCCCGCCTCGGCCGTCGCCTTCGACGCGGCCTTCGAGCGCAAATGAGCGCCGTCACCCCCGGCCCGCGCCCGCTGCGCCTCGCGATGGTGGGCGGCGGACAGGACGCGTTCATCGGCGCGGTGCACCGCATGGCGGCCCGGCTGGACGGCCAGTACGAACTCGTGGCGGGCGCCCTGTCCAGCACGCCGGACAAGGCCCGCGCCTCCGGGCTCGCGCTCGGCCTGACCGAGGAGCGCAGCTACCCCAGCCACGAGGCGCTCATCGCGGGCGAACTGGCGAAACCGCCGTCCGAACGCGTGCAGGTGGTCAGCATCGTCACGCCCAACCACCTGCACTACCCGGTCGCGCTCGCGTGCGTCCAGGCGGGCTTCCATGTCGTGTGCGACAAGCCCCTCGTGCACACCGTCACGCAGGCCCTCGCGCTCCGTCAGGCCGTGCGGCAGGCGGGCACGGTGTTCGGCGTGACGTACAACTACAGCGGCTACCCGCTCGTACGCCAGATGCGGCACATGGTGCAGGGCGGCGAACTCGGCGAGCTGCGCAAGGTCAGCGCCGAGTACCACCAGGGCTGGCTCGCCCGCAGCGTCACCGAGGCCGAGAGCAAGCAGGCGGGCTGGCGCACCGACCCCGCCCGCAGCGGCCCGGCCGGCGCGCTCGGCGACATCGGCACGCACGCCGAACAGCTCATGCGGTACGTGACGGGCCAGGACGCGTGCGAGGTGTGCGCCGAGCTGACCTCATTCGTGCCGGGCCGCACCCTGGACGACGACGTGACCGTGCTGCTGCGCTACCCCGGCGGCGCGAAGGGCCTGCTGACGGCGTCGCAGGTCGAGATCGGACGGGAGAACGACCTGCGGCTCGCGGTGTTCGGCACGCTCGGCAGCCTCAGCTGGCGGCAGGAGGACCCGAACGTGCTCGTGTACGACCGCCTGGACGCCCCCCGGCAACTCCTCACGCGCGGCGGGCCGGGCCTGAGCGCGGCCGCGCAGGCCGCCACGCGCCTGCCCGCCGGGCACCCGGAAGCGTTCATCGAGGCGTTCGCGAACGTGTACAGCGGCGTCGCCCGGCACGTGCGCGCCCTAGAGCGCGGCGAGCCGCACACGCCCGACTACCCGACCGTCGAGGACGGCGTGCAGGGCGTGGCCTTCGTGGGCGACGTGCTGCGCAGTCACCACGCGGGCGGCCGCTGGGTCACGTGCGAGGACCACGGCACGGCCTGACACGGGTCTTCACTCCACCGTGACGGCACCATCCGGGTGCTGTCCGACCCGGCGCCACACTCACGGCGTGCCCGTTCAGGCACGCCACAGGAGCTCCCCATGACACACCCCAGCAGAGGCACCCTGTCCGTCCAGCTGTACACCTTCCGCGACGCGTACGCCGCCGATCCCGGCGGGACGCTCGCCCGGCTCGCCCGGACGGGCTTCCGGTACGTGGAACCGTTCGGGGTCGGCAGCAACAACCAGCCTGCCGCCGACCGCGTGAGCGGCGCCACCGCCCTGAGAGGCCTGCTGGACGAGCACGGCCTGAGCGCGTCGTCCGCGCACACGGGCGCGCCGGTCGGGCCGGACGCGGACAGCATGCTGGACGCCATCGAAGCACTCGGCGTGCAGACGGTCGTGATCTCCTGGCCGGGCGAGGTGCCGGGCTTCGAACGGGACGTGATGTCCACCCTGGACGGCACGCTGCGCTTCGCGGACGCCCTGAACGAAGCGGCGGACCGCGCGGCGGCACGCGGCGTCCGGCTCGGCTTCCACAACCACTGGTGGGAGTGGACGGTCTTCGCGGACGGCCGCAGCGCCTACGACACGCTGCTGCAGGCCCTCCGGCCCGAGGTGTTCATGGAGGTGGACGCGTACTGGGCACAGACGGCCGGTCAGTCGCCCGCCGCGCTCGTCGGGCAGCTGGGCGAACGCGTGCGGCTCCTGCATCTCAAGGACGGCCCGGCCGAACCGGACGCCGCCCAGGTGCCGCTGGGCGGCGGCGTGATCGACAACCTCGCCGTGATCCGCGCCGCGCCCTGGGTGCGCTGGCACGTGCTGGAGATGGACCGCACGGACGGCGACGTGTTCGCCGAGGTCCGGCAGAGCGCACGGACCCTGATCGAGGCGGGCGTCAGCGACTGGACCTGAACGCGGCAGGGCACGGGACAATCAGGTGCGGCGGAGCGCCTGGAGGAGGGCTTCGCCGTTCGGGGTGCCGAGGCCGGTGCAGGGGTCCCAGCCGGTCCGGGCGGCGTAGGCGCCGTTGTTGCCGACGGTGATGTCGTGGAAGGCTTCCGGGTGGGCGTAGAGGGCGGGGTTCAGGAAGCCGAGGCGCGTGCCGAGCGCCTGGTTGAGCCGGGCGGTGAGGCCCGCCCAGAGGGGCGCGACGGCGCTGGTGCCGCCGATGACGGTGTCCACGCCGTCCACGCGGACCTGATAGCCGCTCTGCGGGTCGGCGACGGCGCTCACGTCGGGCACGCCGCGTCCGGCGCGGTGTGGGGGGTTGGCGGAGGTGGGGACGCCCGCGCCCGACTGGTACGCGGGGAGGGGGTAGGTGTCGCTGATGCCGCCGCCTGACGCGCCCTGCTGGACGCCGTTGTTCCAGACGGATTCCATGGCGATCAGGCCGCCCTGCAGGGTGAGGCGCGTGCCGCCGCAGCCGGTCGCGGCGGGGCTGGAGGCAGGAAAGTCCGCGTGGGCGAGGCCGCCGGGCACGCGGTCGCTGCTGCCGTCGTCTCCGGCGGCGCAGAAGACGCTGACGCCGAGCAGACCGGCTTCCTGGAAGGCGGCGGTCATGGCGTTCATGGCCTGCGTCGTCCAGTTGCTCTCGGCCGCGCCCCAGCTGATGCTGATGACGCTGGGCCGGTGGGTGGGGTCGTGGGCGGCGGTGGTGACGGCGTTCAGGAAGCCCGCGTCGGTGTTGGGCGCGAAGTACACGACGATGCGCGCGCCGGGAGCGGACGCGCCGACCACTTCGATGTCGAGCATGACTTCGCCGTCCGGTCCGCCGGGGTCGCCGGTGGGGCGGTTGCGGGCGCCGTTCACGCTGACGGCCGTGACGCGGGGGGTGGGGAGTCCGGCGGCCCTGAAGTACGCGCGCAGGTCGGCGGTCCGGTAGCCGCCGCCGAGTTCGATGATGGCGACAGTCTGCCCGCTGCCGTCCGTGCCGGCAGGGAAGGCGTACGCGGCGGTGAGGGCGGTGACGGGGAAACCGTTCGTGAAGGCGTGCGGGTGCGCGGTGCCGGGTTCGGGGGTGGGGGGGCGGGCGTAGCGGTACTGCGGGTGGGCCTGTGGGCGGTCGTCGAGCCCGAAGACGCCTTCGATGAGCGGTGCGAGCGGGGAGGGGACGCTGAGGGTGCCGCTTCGCCCGCGGAACTGCGCGGCGGCACTCGGCTGGTCGTCGCTGCCGAGCGGCCGGTAGAGGTGGAGCGTGGCGCCGAAGGCGGCTTCCATGTCGTGGAGGGCGCCGCTGAGGACGACGGTCCGGCGTTCGGGGCTGCTCTGGACGACGCTGAGGTGGTGGTCGTGCGCGAAGTCGGCGATGCGTTCGAGGTCGTCGTGGTCGGCGCCGTACCGTTCGAGGTACTCGGCGGGCGTGAGGACGGGGGTGGCGGTGCCGGGTTCGGGGAGCGGCTGGCGCGGCCGGACGCGGAGGGTGACTTCGAGGGTGTCGTCCGGTGAGGGCTGGCCGACACGTTCGGCGCGGTGTGGGGCGGTCTTGCGGCTGTCGGGCAGGGTGGTGCGGGGTTCCGGCCTTGCTTCGGTCATGTGCGTCCTCCTGAGGAGTGGGGCAGTTCAACCTACGCTGTCAACAGAATGATACCTGTTTTTTACGGACCCTTCTGGCATCTCGTCCTGACATCAGCATACGTCCCGCCGCTGAGACGCGGTGATGAACCGCGCCCTGCACCACCGCAGAAGAGCGCCCCGCCGACATCGGCGGGGCGCTCCTGAAGACCTGAAGTCAGGTCGGCCGGATTCAGACCAGCTGGCCGTGATGGGCGAGCATGACGGGCTCCAGCACGTTCATCGGGACGCTGTCGTCCACGGCGACCGCGCGGCCGCCTTCGGAGATGCTGCGGTCGAGACGATCGTAGTGGTCGTCGTCGAGTTCGGCGCGGTGGTCCGTGCCCGTCTCGTCCACACCGGCCGCGCCGCCCACGCCACCGACCGCAGCGCCGACGCCGGAACCGAGGGCCGCCATACCGAGCACGACGGGAAGGGCGAGGCCGCCCGTGCCGATGGTGACGGCCGTGCCGATCACGGCGGCGGCCACACCGGTGATGGCGCCCGCAACGGTGCCCTTCACGGCGCCTGCACCGGCGTCTTCAGCGGTGCCGCCCTCCATGGGGGTCACGTCGGCGGTGGTCGCCGTGGTGCTCGCCGTGCGGCGGGTGGCGGTCATCTGACCGAGTTCGGGACGCACGGCGCCCTGGTTCTGGAGGTCCTTGATGAAGGCGTCGGCGTCGGCCACTGTCGGGAACAGAATGTGTTTCATGCCTCACAGTCTCGGGGAGGTCCCCCGCATCAACGTGAGGGGCGTCCCAAGGCATGCTGACCTCGCCTGCAGGAGACCGTAATGTTGTGCAACGCACGTTCGGCAGGCCCGGACCGCACCCGCAGCGGCGCCGGCCCGTCAGATGAAGGAACGGGTAGTTTACAAAAAAGATCAACAGGTGTAGGCTGCTCCGGTTGCCGTACGCCCACGCCCAGCGTGAGCCACACCACACCAATCCGCCTCCGGGCATCAGGAGTCCCATGAAACACCTCATCCCCCTCGCCACCCTCGCCCTGCTCGGCGCCGCCAGCGCGGCCAGCGTCAGCACCCTCACCCCCGGCGTCCTCGTGATCGGCCAGGAAGGCACCTACGCCCCCTTCACCTTCAAGGACGCGCAGGGCAACCTCACCGGCTTCGACACCGACATCGCCAAGGCCATCGCCGCGAAACTCGGCCTGAAGCCCCAGTTCGTCCTCACCGAATGGAGCGGCATCCTCGCCGGCCTCCAGGCCGGGAAGTTCGACGTGGTCGTCAACCAGGTCGGCATCACCGCCGAACGCCAGAAGACCATCGGCTTCAGCGCCCCCTACGCGTACAGCAGCCCGCAGATCATCGTCAAGAAGACCGGCACCTTCGCGCCCACGACCCTCGCGGACCTGAAAGGCAAGCGCGTCGGCGTGGGCCTGGGCAGCAACTTCGAAGCGCAGCTGCGCGCGGCGGGCGGCATCAACGTCGTCACGTACCCCGGCGCGCCCGAGTACCTCGCGGACCTCGCCACCGGCCGACTCGACGCGGCCTTCAACGACCGGCTGCTCGTCGGGTACCTCATCAAGTCCCAGAACCTCCCCGTCAAGGGCGCGGGCGTGATCGGCCAGCCGGAATCGGTCGGCATCGCCATGAAGAAGAGCAACACCTCCCTGCAGGCCGCCGTGAACCGCGCCCTGCTGCAGATCAAGGCCGACGGGACGTACGCCCGTATCAGCCGCCAGTGGTTCGGTCAGGACGTCAGCAAACCCTGAGGCAGGGCCTGACCCGGACGGCCGCGTGACCTGAGCGGCGCAGACCTGAGCGGGGCAGACACGCCCCGGCACACGGTGGGGGAACGCGGCAGAGCAGTCCGCGTTCCCCCACTGCCGTGCCGCCCCCCCGGCCGGACCCCGGCCCGATTGCGCACGCCGCCACGCACCCCCTACGCTGAGCAGGCCGCACTCCCCTCCCGCCCCTCTCCCCTCCCGAGGACACGCCTGAATGGAACAGTTCCAACTCGTGCTGCAGAGCGCCTGGGCCGCCCTGCCGACCCTGCTCGCCGCGACGCGCCTCACGCTGGGCTTCGCGCTCGCCGCGATGCTGCTCGGCCTGCCGCTCGGTCTGCTCGTGGCCCTCGCCCGCCTGTACGCCCCACGCCCCCTGGCCGCCCTGGCGGGCCTGTACGTGTCGTTCATCCGGGGCACGCCGCTGCTCGTGCAGATCTTCGTGATCTACTACGGCCTGCCCAGCGTCGGGCTGGTCCTCACGCCCGTGCAGGGCGGCGTGCTCGCCCTCACCCTGAACGCGGGCGCGTACCTGTCCGAAACGATCCGCGCCGCCATCCAGAGCGTCCCGCGCGGCCAGCGGGAAGCGGCGTACAGCCTGGGCCTCAGCCCCGCGCAGACCATGCAGGCCGTGATCCTGCCGCAGGCGGCCCGCGTCGCCCTGCCCAGCCTCGGCAACACCCTGATCGGCCTCGTGAAGGACACGTCGCTCGTGTCGGTCATCACGGTCGTCGAACTGCTGCGCAGCGCCCAGCTCGTGATCGCCCGAACCTTCGAACCGTTCGGACCCTACCTCGCGGCCGCCCTGGTGTACTGGGCGATCAGCAGCGTGCTGGAACTCGTGCAGCGCCGCCTGGAGACACGCCTCTCCCGCAGCGGCTAGCGGGGCGCGCCCCCGGCCAGACGAGAGGACCGCACCGGCAGGCGCCGTGTGCGGTCCTTCGTTCGTCGGTCGTTCCGACGGCCCGCCTCCTGTCCGAAGCCAGGTCCGGCCGGGACGATCAGGGCTCCGCGTGCCGCTCGGCTGGATGTCATACGGTTTTGATCCGATTCCAGGGATGCCGGAAACAGCACCGACATCCCTTCCATCTCCTCCAAACCGTACTTTTTGGTACTCGCTTCGCTCGGCTGAACTCTACAAGTTCAGCTCAAAACCGTATCAAGCCTTCCGCTCAGGCCGGGATCAGGTGTACTTGAGGGCTTCCATGAGTTCCTCGACGATCTCGGTGGTGTCGCCGCGCTCGTGGGCGGTCGCGACGTGGGCTTCCAGATGCCCGCGCAGCACGACCTCGCCCGCACCGGACAGGGCGCCCTGCACCGCCTTGATCTGCCGCAGCACGTCCACGCAGTACACGTGCGGGTCGTCCAGCATCCGCACGATGCTCTCCAGGTGCCCGCGCGCGATGGCGAGGCGTCTGGACGCGCGTTTACGGGCATCTTCGGGCATGCACAGGTGCGGGTGCGTGCCCTCGCCGTCCGGCGCGTGCGGGGAATTCATGCAGCCACAGTCCGGTTCAGGGAGGAGCGGGTGAGGCGGCGCACGTTCCGGCTCCGCCACACCCCGCCTCGCGGACACTCCCGGAGTGCCGTGAAGGTCAGGGTCACCGCAGGCCGGCGGGGGTGCTGGCGCGCTGCGCGGTGTAGCCTTCCTCGGTGACGGCGGCCACCAGGGCCTGCAGGTCGGCGTCGCCCTCGACGATGGCCTGCCCGGTCGAGAGGTCCACCTGGGCGTTCTGGACGCCGGGCACGGCGCGCAGGGCTTTGGTGACGGCGCTCTGGCAGTGGCCGCAGGTCATGCCGGTGATCTTCAGTTCGGTGGTCATGCGTTCAGGGTAGACCCCGCCCCAGGGGGTGTCAAGAATGAAGCTGACACTGTTTCCGGGCGTGCTGGCGCGCAGCGAGGACCACCCTGACGGACAACGGACGCGGCCTCCGGCGACCCCCCGGGGGAGGATCAGGTACCGTGCTGGCCCGCGAGGGCCTTGAGCGTCCCTTCAGCGTGGCGGCGGCGGGCGCGCCGGGGAGGGTACGCTGGGTCACGCCACCCTTCGCCTCGCCACTCACCCTTCCTGGAGGTTCATCATGACGAGTTCCGAACTGCAGGTCTGTCTGGACGCCTGCCTGCGTTGCCTGCAGGCCTGCGAGCACTGCGCGTCCGCGTGCCTGTCCGAGCCGGACGTGGGCATGATGGTGGCCTGCATCCGTCTGGACCGCGACTGCGCGGACGCGTGCACCTTCACGGCGCGCCTGCTGATGCGCGGCAGTGAGCTGCACGCCGAGGCGTGCCGGGTGTGCGCCGAGGCCTGTGACCGCTGCGCGGCCGAGTGCGGCAGGCACGGTCACGAGCACTGCCAGGCGTGCGCGCGGGCGTGCCGGGCGTGCGCGGACGCCTGCCGGGCCCTGGCGGCCTGAACTGCACGAGGACGTGGCCCCGGAGTGATGCTCCGGGGCCACGTTCTGTGTGACCTGTGTGACGGGCGGGGTCAGCGCTCGTAGTTCTCCTGCGGTTCCAGCAGCTGATGGTCCGCGTCCTGCCCCTGGGGGAGGTGACCGGCGCGGTACAGGTCGTTCAGGCTGCGCAGGCCGCGGCGCAGGAACCAGCTGTCCCCGTGTGCCGCGAGGTCCCGGAGTCTCGCCTGGTACGTGAAGCTGCCCTTGCTGCTCTCGGCCACCAGTTCGAGCAGGTCGCCGCCGCCCGGCGCGGTGCGGGCGGCGACATGCAGGCCCTCGTCGAACTCGAAGTCCGTGACAGCCTGCTCGGCGCGCTGCAGGTAGGCGTTCAGATCCAGGTTGCGTTCGGTGTCGGTCATGCCTTCACTGTGACAGGCGACAGCGAAGCGCTCCTGAGTGGGCCTTGAGGGTTCCGAGAGGTCGGAGCGGGAGGCGCGCTCCGGGGCGGGTGCTGGAAGGGACATCCATGCCGCACGGTTATGGTTTAGACTGAGTGCAATCTTCTTCGCGCCTGTCCCGTCCCCGCCCCGAGTCACCACTGCCCGAGTCGCCACTGCCCGAGTCGCCACTGGAGGTCGCCATGCAGCCGTTCACGTCCCGCCCGGCCCGCCCCGCCCCCACCCCGCCCGGCCCCGCATCCGTCACGCAGCGCGACACGTCCCCCGCCGCGCTGCGTGAACTGTTCGACCTGCAGCGCTCCGAACGCTGGCACGCCGCGCGCACGACGGCCACCGAGCGCAGCGAACTGCTGTCACGCCTGCGCGCCACCGTCAAGGCGAACCGCGTCCGGATCGCGGCCGCGCTCGCGCAGGACCTCGGCAAGAGCCGCGCCGAGGCGGAAATCACCGAGATTCACCCGCTGCTCGACGAGCTGCGCGCCACGCGCCGCCACCTCGGCGAGTGGATGAAACCGCGCCGCGTGCAGGGCGCACCCAACCTCGGCCTGGGCCGCAGCGAGGTGCAGTTCGAGGCGCGCGGCGTCACCCTGATCCTCAGCCCCTGGAACTACCCGCTGAACCTGTGCCTCGCGCCGCTCGTCGGGGCGCTCGCCGCCGGGAACACTGCCATCCTGAAACCGAGCGAGAAGGCGCCCGCCACGGCCCGCATCATCCGCGAGATCGTCACGCAGACCTTCCCGCCGTCGCTGGTCGCCGTGGTGGAAGGCGACGCGCAGGTCGCGCAGGACCTGCTCGCCCTGCCGTTCGATCACGTGTTCTTCACCGGCAGTCCCGCCGTGGGCCGCAAGGTCATGACGGCCGCCGCGCAGACCCTCGCGAGCGTCACGCTGGAACTCGGCGGGAAATCCCCCGTCATCGTGGACGAGAGCGCCGACCTGAACGTCGCCGCGCGCCGCGTCGCGTGGGGCAAGTTCCTGAACGCCGGACAGACCTGCGTCGCGCCGGACCACGTGTACGTGCACGAACGCGTCGCGCAGGACTTCACGGCGCGGCTCGTGACGGCGACCGAGGCGCTGTACGGCGGCCCCGTGTGGCAGCGCGTCGGGGGCGAGTACGGCCGCATGGTGGACGAGGGCAGCGTGGCCCGCCTGCGCCGACTGACGCAGGGCAGCGTCGCGCAGGGCGCCACCCTCCACTACGGCGGCACCTTCGACGAGGCGAGACGCTACGTGTCGCCCACCGTCCTGACCGGCGTGCAGGAGGACATGCCCGTCATGGCGGAGGAACTGTTCGGACCGGTCCTGCCCGTCATCACCTACCGGAACCTGCAGGACCCGCTGGAACGCATCCGCACGCGCGAGAAACCGCTCGCGCTGTACCTGTTCAGCAGCGACGCGGCCACCGAACGCGTCATCCGGACCGAGACGTCCAGCGGGAGCCTCGTCGTGAACGGCACCGTCGTGCAGTTCGTCCACCCGCACCTGCCGTTCGGCGGGGTGGGACCCAGCGGACAGGGCAACTACCACGGCGAGTACAGCTTCCGGGCGTTCTCGCACGAGCGCGCCGTGCTGCACGAACCGCTGCATTCGCCCAGCAAATCCCTGTTCCCGCCGTACGGTCGCCTCCTGCCGCGCTTCACGAGCTGGGCCCTGCGTAAACTGAACGAGTAATCAGGCAGGCGGCAGGTCACAGAAAACGAAAGGGGCGGGAACCCGGTGACAGGTTCCCGCCTCTCTCGTTCCGGTCATTCGGGGGTGGGGCCAGGTTCGAGGCTGGCGAGGAGGCGTCCGGCCAGCGTTTCGAGGGTGCGGATCTCGTCCGCCGTGAGGACGCTGAACATCTCGCGTTCGTTCTGGAGGTGCTCGGGGATGAGCTGGTCGGCGAGGGCGCGGCCGCGCTCGCTGAGGCGGATGCGGTTGGAGCGCCGGTCGAGGTCGTCGATCTTCCGTTCGATCAGGCCGCGTTCGAGGAGACGGCCGATGCGGTTGGTGATGCTGGCACCGGTGATGGCGGTCAGTTCGCTCAGCTCGGTGGGGGTGAGTCCGGCGGGCGGGGCGCTGCGGCGCAGGGTGACGAGCAGGTCCCAGGTCGCGGGGTTCAGGCCGCTGGGGGTGTAGGTGCGGTTCACGCGGCGTTCCATCGCGGCGTGGAGCCGGTCGATGAGCAGGTAGGTGAGCATCGGTGAGGGGTCGAGGCCGGGGCTGGCGTGCTGCCAGTCGTGCACGATGCGCTCCAGCAGGGCGCGGGTGCCGGTGGGCGTGCCGGGGTCGGAGTCGGGGTGCGGGTCGGGGGTACGCATGGTGGGGGCCTCGGGGATCGCCTGCGGCGCCGTGGGACAGGGGCCGGGGCAGGCGAGGGCGGATTGTGGAAGGCGCGCGCGGTGTTCGCGGTGCGGGGTGGGCGGGAGCGGGGTGGGCGGGAGCGGGGAGCGCGGTCCAGGCGGGCCGGGATGTGGACGGAATACGTATAACAGGTTTCGTCCAGGCGGGCCGGGGGGAGGGCGGGCCGTGCGTGCAGGGGCGGTGGTGGCGATGGCGTGCGCTCCGGTATACTGCATTTAGTTAGACGGCAAAGTAAATGCAGGTCCCTTTCCGCAGCGTTCCACGCCCCGCCCGACCCCTACACTGAGAACGGAAGCGCCCGCAGCACCCACCGACCCGGAGGAGCCATGACCGACCCCGTCCACCCGGACATCCTGAACACCCTCAGCGCCGCCGAATTCGAGCGTCACTTCCAGGGCGTCCTCGAACACTCCCCGCAGTACGCCCGCACCGTCGCGGGCGGCCGTCCCTACCGGGACGCCGAGGCGGTCGCGGACGCCTTCATGCGGGCCGTCCAGGGCGGCACGCCGGACGAACAGCTGCGCCTCATCCGGCATCACCCGGACCTCGCGGGCAAGGCGGCCCTGCAGGGCGACCTCACGCGCGAGTCCGCGTCCGAGCAGGCGTCGGCGGGCCTCGACAGGCTCACGCCGGACGAGTACGCGGAATTCCACCGCCTGAACGCCGCGTACCACGCGCGCTTCGACATGCCGTTCATCGTGTGCGTCCGCGAGCACGACAAGGCCAGCATCCTGCAGGCCGCCGCCAGCAGGCTCGCGCACAGCCCGGAGCAGGAGCGCGCCACGGCCCTGCACGAGATCGGCCGGATCGCGCGGCTGCGCGTACTGGACCTCGTGGAGCGCCCGGACACGGCGACGCAGGAGACGGGCACGCAGCGGAACGGCAGACAGGGAGGCGACATGACACAGGACGCGCAGGGCACGAGCACGCAGGACATGGGCACGCAGGGAACGAAGGTCCGGGTGAAGCTCGGGCAGAACAACTACGGCAAGGCCGACGTGCGGCTCTTCAAGGTGCTGAGAGGCACGCCCAGGCACGAGGTGAAGGACGTCTGGGTGAACGTCGCCATGCAGGGCGACTTCGAAGCGGCGCACGTCCACGGCGACAACACGGGCCTGCTCGCCACCGACACGGTCCGCAACACCGTGTACGCGCTGGCCGCCGATCACTTCACCGGCAGCGTCGAGGAGTACGGCAAGACCCTGATCCGGCACTTCGTGCAGGCCGGACCGCGCGTCAGCAGCGTCCGCGTGCACTTCGTGCAGCACCAGTGGGACCGCAACGTCTCGCAGGGCCAGGAGCACGACCACGCCTTCACGCGCCTGATGCCGAAGCACACGGCGTGGGTGGAGGGCGACGGCGAGACCTTCACCGTGCGGTCCGGCATCGACGAGCTGTTCGTCCTCAAGACCACGCAGAGCGGCTGGGAAGGCTTCCTGCGCGAGCAGTACACCTCGCTGCCCGACACCGACGACCGGATCCTCGCGACGGTCGTCACGTCCCACTGGGAGTACCTGCCGGGCGACGTGGATTACGACGCGGTGTGGCAGCGGGTATACGACACGCTCCTGCGGACCTTCGGGGACCACTACTCGCACAGCATGCAGTTCACCCTGTACCGCATGGGCGAGGCGATCCTCACGGCCTGCCCGGAGATCGCGCGGATTCACTTCTCGTTCCCGAACCGGCATCACATCCGCTACGCGACGGAACGCTTCGGGGTGCAGAACCCGAACACCGTGTTCCACGCGGACGCCGAGCCGTACGGCCTGATCGAGGGCTGGGTGGAGCGCGCGTGACGCCCGGCACGAACACCCCGCACCCGGCGGGCGGCCTGACCACGCACGTCCTCGACACCGCGCACGGTCGCCCCGCGGCGGGCATGTCGGTGCAGCTGTTCCGGCTGGCGGAGGGCGGCCTGGAAGGCCTGCCGGAGCGCCTGCTGTCCACCGTCACGAACCACGACGGCCGCACGGACGCGCCGCTGGTGGAGCGCGGCCGCCTGCGCCCCGGCACGTACGAACTGGTGTTCGACGTCGGCGCGTACTTCGCTGTGCTGCGCCTGCCGCTCGCCGACCCGCCGTTCCTGGGGCTGGTGCCGGTCCGGTTCGGCATCTCGGACCTCGCCACGCACTACCACGTGCCGCTCCTCGTGTCGCCGTGGTCGTACAGCACGTACAGGGGCAGCTGATGGACGTCACGCTCACGGTGAACGGCGTGACGCGCGCCGCGACCGGCATCACGCCGCACACGTCGCTGCTGCACTGGCTGCGCCGCGAGGGCCTGACCGGCAGCAAGGAAGGCTGCGCGGAAGGCGAGTGCGGCGCGTGCGCAGTCCTGCTGTCCCGGCCCGGCGAGGACGGCGGGACGCGGCTGGAGTCCGTGAACGGCTGCCTGCTGCCGCTCGCGGCCCTGAACGGTCAGGAGGTGCGGACGGTGGAGGGCCTCGGCACGCCCGCCGCGCTGCACCCGGTGCAGGAGGCGCTCGCCGTGCGGGGCGGCAGTCAGTGCGGGTACTGCACGCCGGGCTTCGTGGTCAGCATGGCCGCCGAGTACTACCGCCCGGAACGCGAGGTCACGGAGGACGGGAACGGGTTCGCGCTCGACGCGGTCCACGGGAACCTGTGCCGCTGCACCGGCTACCGGCCCATCCGGGACGCCGCGCAGGTGCTGGGCCGCCCCGCCCAGGCGGACCCGCTCCTCCCGGCCCTGCAGCGGCCTGCCCCTGGCCCGCGCGCCACGCGGCTCACGGCGGACGGCGCGACCTTCCTGCGCGAGGAGACGCTGCAGGACACGCTGCGCGTCCTGCAGGAGTACCCGGACGCGCGCGTGCTGGCGGGCGGGACGGACGTGTCGGTGGAAGTGAACCTGCGGCACGCCCGGCCCCCACTGCTGCTCGCGGTGGATCACCTGCCGGACCTGACGGGCCTGCACTGGACGCCGGACACGCTGGAGATCGGCGCGGCCCTGCCGCTGTCGGACCTGCAGCGTCGCCTGTCGGGACGCGTGCCGCTGCTGGACGCGTGGTTCCCGTTGTTCGCGTCGCGCCTCATTCGCAACCGCGCGACCCTCGGCGGGAACCTCGGCACGGGCAGCCCCATCGGGGACAGTCCGCCGGTCCTGCTGGCGCTGGACGCCCGCGTGGTCCTCACGTCGCTGTCCGGTGAGCGTGAAGTGCCGCTCAGCGCGTTCTTCACCGGGTACCGGCAGACGCTGCGCCGCCCGGACGAACTGATCCGCGCCGTGCGGGTGCCGCTGCCGCTCGCGCCGCTGAGCGGCTTCCAGAAGATCGCGAAACGGCACCTGGACGACATCTCCAGCGTCGCGGTCGCCTTCGCGCTGCGCGTCGAGGACGGCGTGGTGCGGCACGCGCGGATCGGGCTGGGCGGCGTGGCCGCCACGCCCCTGCGCGCCCTGATCACCGAGGCGGCCCTGGAGGGACAGCCGTGGACGGCCGAGGTCGCCGAACGCGCCGCGCGCCTCCTGAGCGCGGAAGGCACCCCGCAGGACGACCACCGGGCCAGTGCCGCGTACCGCGCCGCGATGCTCGGCAACGCCCTGCGCCGCTTCCACGGCGAGCACCCCGCACCGGGAACGGAGGCACCCGTATGACCCTGCACGAACGTCCGACCGCCAGCGTGGTGGGCGAAGCCGTCCCGCACGAGAGCGCGGCCCTGCACGTGACGGGCGCGGCCCTGTACACCGACGATCTCGGCGTGCGGCTGCATAACCTGCTGCACGCGTGGCCGCTTCAGGCGCCGCACGCGCACGCCCGCGTGGTGCGGCTCGATCCCGGCCCGGCGCTCGCGGTGCCGGGCGTGGTGCGGGTCCTCACGGCGGCGGACGTGCCGGGCGTGAACGACGCGGGCGTCAAGCACGACGAGCCGCTCTTCCCGGACCTCGTGCAGTTTCACGGGCAGGCCCTCTGCTGGGTGCTGGCGGACAGCGAGGAGGCCGCCAGGCGAGGTGCGGCGGCCGTCCTGGTGGAGTACGAGGTGCTGGAGGCCGTCCTGACGCTGCGGGAGGCCGCCGAACGCGAGTCGTTCCAGGGGGCGCGTCCCACCGTGAGTCGCGGTGACGTGCAGGTGGGGCTGGACGGCTCGGCGCACGTGTTCAGCGGTGAGTTCGAGTTCGGCGGGCAGGAGCATTTCTACCTGGAGACGAACGCGGCCCTCGCGCACATCGACGAGTCGGGGCAGGTGTTCGTGCAGAGCAGCACGCAGCACCCCACCGAGACGCAGGAGATCGTGGCGCACGTGCTGGGCCTGCCGAGCCACGCGGTCACGGTGCAGTGCCTGCGGATGGGCGGCGGGTTCGGCGGGAAGGAAATGCAGCCGCACGGCTTCGCGGCTGTCGCCGCGCTGGGCGCGTCGCTCACGGGCCGCCCGGTGCGGCTGCGGCTGAACCGCACGCAGGACCTCACCATGACCGGGAAGCGCCACCCGTACCTGGCGCGCTGGACGGCCGGGTTCGACGAGCAGGCGCACTTCGTGGCGCTGCGGGCCGAGGTGTACTCGGACGGCGGGTACAGCCTCGACCTGTCGGAGGCCGTCATGGCGCGCACGCTGTGCCACATCGAGAACGCGTACTTCATTCCGCACGTGCAGGTGCGCGGCAGCGTGTGCCGCACGCACAAGACCTCGCAGACGGCCTTCCGGGGCTTCGGCGGGCCGCAGGGCATGCTGATCGTGGAGGACCTGCTGAGCCGCTGCGTGCCGCTCCTCGCGGCGCGCGGCGTGCATGTGACGCCCGAGGAGATCCGCGCCAGGAACTTCTACGTGGACGGGCAGACGACGCCGTACGGGCAGCCGGTCAAGGACGCGGACCGCCTGCAGACCATCTGGGAGACGCTCCTCACGCGTTCCGGGTACGCCGAGCGCCGCGAGGAGGTGCGGGCCTTCAACGCCGCGCACGGGAGCCGCAGGCGGGGCCTGGCGATCACGCCCGTGAAGTTCGGGATCAGTTTCAACTTCACGTCGTACAACCAGGCGGGCGCGCTCGTGCACGTCTACAAGGACGGGTCGGTGCTCATCAATCACGGCGGGACGGAGATGGGTCAGGGCCTGCACACCAAGATGCTGCAGGTGGCCGCCACCGCGCTCGGCGTGCCGATGTCCGCCGTGCGGCTCGCGCCGACCCGCACCGACAAGGTCCCGAACACGTCCGCGACGGCCGCCAGCAGCGGCGCGGACCTGAACGGCGGCGCGGTGCGCGACGCGTGCCTGCAGATCCGGTCGCGGCTCGCGGCGGTCGCGGCGGGGCGGCTGTCGGTGCATCCGGACGACGTGCGCTTCGAGGCGGGCCGCGTGTTCAGGCTCGGGCATCCGGACACGGCGATCGACTTCGCGGCGCTCGTGCATCACGCGTACATGGAGCGCACGCAGCTGTGGGCGGCGGGCTTCTACCGCACGCCGGGCCTGCACTGGGACCGCGAGGCGATGCGCGGCGAGCCGTTCAAGTACTTCGCGTACGGGGCGAGCGTGTCGGAGGTCGAGGTGGACGGGTACAGCGGCGCGTACACGCTGCGGCGCGTGGACATCCTGCACGACGTGGGTGACAGCCTCTCGCCGCTGATCGACCTCGGGCAGATCGAGGGCGGCTTCGTGCAGGGGGCCGGCTGGCTGACGCTGGAGGACCTGCGCTGGGACACGTCGGACGGTCCCGGCCGGGGGCGGCTTGCCACGTCGTCCGCCAGCACGTACAAGCTCCCGAGCTTCTCGGAGATGCCGGAGGTGTTCCGGGTGGACCTGCTGGAGCGCGCGACGGAGACGGGCGTGGTGTACGGCAGCAAGGCCGTCGGTGAGCCGCCCGTGATGCTGGCGATCAGCGTGCGCGAGGCGCTGCGTGACGCGGTGGCTGCGTTTGCCCCAGCCGGTACGGCGGGCGAGGTGCGGCTCGCCAGTCCGGCCACGCCCGAAGCGGTGTACTGGGCGCTGGACGCGGCGCGGCGCGGCACGGGCACCCCGGACGCGGTGGCGGGAGAGCCCCCGGCGGCGGTGAGCGGCCCGTGACGCCGCCCGGCTGGCTCGCGGCGCTGCAGGCGGCGCAGGCGCGCGGCGAGGCGGCCGTCCTCGTGACGCTGGCCGCCGTGCGCGGGCATGCGCCGCGCGAGGCGGGCGCGAAGATGGTCGTCACGCGGCACGCCACGCACGGCAGCGTGGGCGGCGGGAACCTGGAGGCGACGGCGGTGCAGCGCGCCCGCGACCTGCTGGACAGGCCGCACGCCGGGCCTGAACTGCTCACGCTGCGCCTCACGGACCGCGCGCCCGCCGAGCACGGGCGGCAGTGCTGCGGCGGCGAGGTGACGCTGCTGCTGGACCCGGCCCGGACGGCCCGCGCGGCCGTCGCGGTGTTCGGGGTGGGGCACGTGGGCCTCGCGGTGGCCCGCGTGCTCGCCACGCTGGACGTGGACCTGCACCTGATCGACTCGCGGGCCGCGCAGCTCGTCCCGGAGCGCCTGGAGGTCGTGACGCGGGACGCGCAGGCGACCGTGCACGTGCATCACTCGCCGATCCCGGAGCTGGTGCTGCCGCTGCTGCCGCCGGGCGCTCACCTGCTCGTCATGACGCACGATCACGCGGAGGACGCGGCCGTCCTCGACGCGGCCCTGCGCGGACCGCCCGGCGGATTCCTGGGCTTGATCGGGTCGAGCGTCAAGTGGTCGCGCTTCCAGGCGCAGCTGCGGGACCTGGGGCACGCGCCGGAGGTGCTGGCGCGCGTCACGACGCCGATCGGCGTGCCGGGCATCCACAGCAAACGCCCGGAACGGATCGCGCTGGCCGTCGCCGCGCAGATCGCCCAGCAGCTCGAACCGCACCCCGAACCGAATCTTTCTTCCACGCTTCATCCTTCTCTTTCTGCATTCCCGAACCCGGATGCACAGCCTTCAGACCCGGAGCCCCTCATGACCCACCCCATCACCCGATGACGCACCCCGACCCCTCCCCCACCCCCGGCCGCCACCTGTACCGCGCGACGTACCTGCACACGCCCGGCAACCCCTTCCGTGACGCGCAGGTGCTGGACGTGCAGCAGGACGGCGGGCTGCTCGTCGAGGCGGGCCGCATCGTGCAGAACGGCGACTTCGCGGCCCTCGCGCGCGCGCACCCGGACGCCGTGATTCACGACCTGCGCGGCGGCGTGCTGCTGCCGGGCTTCGTGGACACGCACGTCCACTACCCGCAGGTGCGGGTGCTGGGCGGGCTGGGCATGCCGCTGCTGGAGTGGCTGGACCGCAACACCCTGCCGGAGGAGGCGCGCTTCTCGGACGCCCTGTACGCGCGCACCGTCGCGCAGGAGTTCCTGTCGGGCCTCGCCCTGCACGGCACCACGACGGCCCTGGTGTTCGGCAGTCATTACGCGGGCGCGATGGAGGCCTTCTTCGGGGAGGCGCAGCGGTCCGGGCTGCGGATCGTGGCAGGCCAGGTGGTCAGCGACCGCATGCTGCGCCCGGAACTGCACACCACGCCAGACGCGGCGTACCGCGAGGGCCTCGCGCTCGCCGGACGCTGGCACGGGCAGGGGCGTCTGCTGTACGCCGTCACGCCCCGCTTCTCGCTGAGCGCGTCGGAAAGCATCCTGGACGCGTGTGCCGCCCTGCTGCGCGACGTGCCGGGCGCACGCTTCACGTCGCACATCAACGAGAACCTGCAGGAGATCCGCACGGTTGCCGACCTGTTCCCGCAGGCGCGCGACTACCTGGACACGTACGAGCAGGCGGGCCTGCTGGGGCGGCGCAGCGTGCTCGCGCACAACGTGCACCCGCAGGACCGGGAACTCGCGCATCTCGCCGCGCACGGCTGCAGCGTCGCGCACTGCCCGTGCAGCAACAGCGCGCTCGGCAGCGGGTTCTTCCCGCTCGCGCGGCACGTGGAGGCGGGCGTGCGGGTGTCGCTCGGGACGGACGTGGGCGGCGGGACGGGCTTCGGGATGCTGAAGGAGGGCCTGCAGGCGTACTTCATGCAGCAGCTCATGCCGGGCGGGCGTCCGCTCACGCCGACCGACCTGCTGTACCTCGCGACGCGGGCGGGCGCGGAGGCGCTCGACCTGCAGGACGTGACGGGCGACTTCGGGGTTGGCCGGAGCTTCGACGCGGTGCTGCTGCGCCCGGCGGAAGGCACGCCGCTCGGCACGGTGCTGCGGCACGCGGAGAGCGCCGAACGGACGCTCGCGGCCCTCTTCGCGATGGGCGGCGCGCCCGACGTGGCGCAGGTGTGGGTGGCGGGCGACACCGTGCACGGCGGCCCCGCCCCTGTGCGCGCCCCCCTGTGAGTGCCTGCCCGTGAACGTACGGACATGAACGTCACGGACGCGCCGCGCGCGGTGCTGGAACGCGCGTTCCGGGCGGCGCTCGCCGCCACCGACCCCGGCACGCTCACGGCCGCCCACCTGCCTGGCCGCGCCCCGACCGGCATCCTGGCCTTCGGCAAGGCGGCGCCCGCCATGCTGCGCGCGGCGCTGCAGGCCTTCCCCGGCGTCCCCGCACTGCTCGTCCCGCCGCACGGCCTGCCCGCTTCGGACGTGCGGGCGACCGTCATTCCGGCCGGGCATCCCGTCCCCGACGACGGGAGCCTGCAGGCCGGGCGGGCCGCGCTGGCCCTCGCGGGCGCGCAGGGGGCGGACGGGCACCTGCTCGTCCTGGGGTCCGGCGGCGGGAGCGCCCTGCTGTCCAGCCCGTGGGGCGTGACGCCCGCACAGAAACAGGACCTCACCCGCGCCCTCCTCGCGAGCGGCGCGGACATCGCGGACATCAACACCGTCCGCAAACACCTGTCGCGCGTGAAGGGCGGACGGCTCGCGGCCGCCACGTCCGCGCGCGTCACGGCGCTGCTGCTGTCGGACGTGATCGGGGACGACCCGGCCACCATCGCGTCCGGCCCGACCGTGCCGGACCCCGGCACCTTCGCGGACGCGCTCGCCGTGCTGGACCGTTTCGGCATTCCCGCCCCGGAGGCCCGCGCCCACCTGCGGGCGGGGGTGCACGGCGAGGTGCCCGACACCCCGAAGCCCGGCACGTTCGGGGACCGGGTGCAGGCCGCCGTGATCGGGTCCGGCCGTCACCTGCTGACGGCCCTGCGGGACGCCCTCACGCGCGAAGGGGTGGACGCCACCGTCGGCGCGCACGACCTGCACGGCGAGGTGACCGCCGTGGCGCGCGACCTTGCCGCGCTCGTCCTGCGGGAACCGGCCCGTGCCCGGCCGCACGTCCTGCTGAGCGGCGGGGAGCCGACCGTCACCCTCGGCCCGCACCCCGGCGAGGGGGGCCGCAACCACGAACTGGCCCTCGCGCTCGCCCTCGCCCTGGACGGCCGGCAGCGGGGCGTGCACGCCCTCATGGCCGGGTCGGACGGCATGGACGGCACCACCGGCGCTGCCGGGGCCTTCGTGACGCCCGACACCCTCGCCCGCGCCCGCGCGCAGGGGCTCGACCCGGCCCTGTTCCTGGCGCGGCACGACAGCGGCACCCTGTTCGCCGCCCTGCACGACCAGCTCGTCACCGGACCGACCGGCACCAACCTCAACGACGTGCACGCCCTCTGGCTGCCCACCGGACCCTGAATCCACCGGCGGGGTACACTGCGGCCACCCACGCCGCCCCGGAGGTCCACATGCACCGGATGATCGTGCTGTACCCGTTTCCCGAAGATCCCGCCGCGTTCCTCGCGCACTACCAGGACACGCACGCGTCCCTCGTCCTGCAGCTCCAGGGCCTGCGGGACTTCAGGTACGGCAAGACGCCGCCGCTGGGGGCGGGCGAACGCCCGTACGACCTGATCGCGCACCTCGACTTCGACGACGAGGCCAGCATGATGGCCGCCATGACCTCCGAGCACGGCCAGTGCGTCGCGGCCGACGTGCCGAACTCCTCGCCCGGCGGCGCGACCATCCTGCACCAGCACCTCACCGTCCCCGGACGCTGATCCGGGCTCCGGTTCATTCCTGTCCCCCCGCCGTGCAGTCCTGGGGGGACAGGAATGAACCATTTGCCTGTCTTGCGCGTATATCAGGTGGGGACAGGGCGACCCGCCCGGCCCGACAGGAGGAAACGATGAATGGAGTGCCGAGAACGCAGTCCAGCTTGCGGCCCGCGCGGAACGCGTCTGCTAGGGTGCGCGCATGAACGGTCCAGAACGAGACGAGAAGGGCGGCCCGATGCGCTCCCGGCGTGAGGTGCTGCGGCAGGGCGGCCTGGCGGCCATCGGGGCGGTCGGCCTGGCGGGCGGCCTGGAACTCCTCACCCGGCGTCCCGCGACACGCGTGATGGAGGCCAGTCAGGCCATTCCGGGCCGCGTGTACCGTGGACCGTACGACACCACGGAACCCGTGAGCCGCATCTCGGACATCACCGGGTACAACAACTACTACGAGTTCGGGCTGGACAAGGCGGACCCGGCCCGCAACGCGGGCAGCCTGCGCACGCGGCCCTGGACGGTCCGGATCGACGGTCTGGTCCGCAAACCGCAGACGGTGGACATCGACACCCTGCAGTCGTGGTTCCCGCTGGAGGACCGCCTGTACCGCATGCGCTGCGTGGAAGGCTGGAGTCTGGTGATCCCGTGGATGGGCTTCCCGCTCGCGGCGCTGCTGCGGCGCATCGAGCCGGGCAGCAAGGCCCGCTACGTGCAGTTCACGTCGCTGGCCGACCCGAAACAGATGCCGGGCGTGCGCGACCCCGTGCTGCAGTGGCCGTACCGGGAAGGCCTGCGGCTCGACGAGGCGATGAACCCCCTGACGATGCTCGCGGTCGGGCTGGACGGCAAGCTCCTCCCGAACCAGAACGGCGCGCCGCTGCGGCTGGTGGTGCCGTGGAAGTACGGCTTCAAGAACATCAAGGCGATCACGCACATCACGCTGCTCGAAGAACAGCCGAAAACGACGTGGAGTACGGCCGCGCCCGACGAGTACGGCTTCTACGCGAACGTGAACCCGGCCGTGGATCACCCGCGCTGGAGTCAGGCGACGGAACGCCGGATCGGGGACCTGGGGCGGCGCAAGACCCTGCCGTTCAACGGGTACGCGGCGCAGGTGGCGGGCCTGTACAAGGGCATGGACCTGCGGAGGAACTTCTGACGCGGCCCTCCGCGCCCGCCGGTCATCGCGGGGTGCCGTGCAGGGCCGCGTGACGCGCGCAGGCGCAGGTCAGGGCCGCGCCCTGCCGCCCGGCGCGTGGGTCGTGCCCGCGGCGGCCGTAGGGAGCGTCCTGCCGCTGGGCGTGCTGCTGCTGGACGCGTTCACGGGACAGCTGGGCGCGAACCCCCTGCAGCGCAGCGAGCAGCAGACGGGCGTGCTGGCCCTCGCGCTGCTGCTGCTGTCGCTGACGTGCACGCCGCTGCGGCTGCTGGCGGCACGGGTGAACGTGCGCCTGCTGTGGCCCGCCCGCGTCCGGAAGACGCTGGGCCTGTCGGGCGCGCTGTACGCGTTCGTGCACCTGATCATCTACGGACTGGACCGGGGCTTCAACCCGGCGGGCCTGCTGGTGGACGCCGTGAAACGGCCGTACATCACGGTGGGCCTCACGGCGCTGCTGCTGCTGATCCCGCTGGTCCTCACGAGCCGTAAGGACTCCGTGAAACGCCTCGGGTTCGTGCGCTGGCAGCGCCTGCACCGCCTGAGTTACGTGGTGGCGGCCCTCGGGGTGCTGCACTTCTGGTGGTCCGTCAAGAAGGACCACAGCGCCCCGCTGCTGGCCGTGGTGGTGCTCCTGGCGCTGTTCGCGGTGCGGGCCGTGCTGGCGCGGCGGCGGGAACGGCAGGCGGCGCCGGTGGGAACCGCGCGCCGCTGACCCGCCCGTGTGGCATCATGCCGGGCATGAAGCGGCACTCGGAGTGGTGGGCGCGCCCCGGGCCGGGAGGAACGTGAGCGGCGTGCGGCCCGGACGCAGGCAGCAGGCGGAAGCGTCGCCCGTACGGACGCTGGAGCGCGGGCTGCTGCTGCTGCGCGTGCTGGGCGAAGCGCCGGGCGGCCGGGCAGGCCTCACGCTCAGCGAACTGGCGCGGGCGGTGGACCTGCCGGCCAGCACGGCCTTCAGGCTCCTGCAGACACTCAGGGCGCAGGGCTTCGCGCACCTGACAGACGACGGGCACTGGCTGGTGGGCGCGCAGGCCTTCGTGACGGGCAGCGCGTACCTGGAGCGCGGCGGGCCGCAGGAGCGGCTGATCCGCACGGCGCGGCCCGGCATGGACGCCCTCGCCGCGCAGCTCGGGGAGACCGTGAACCTCGCGGTGCTGTGGGAGGGGCAGGTCATGTACCTCGCGCAGTCGGAGGGGCGCGGGCTGCTGCGCATGTTCACGCACGTCGGGGCGCGCGCGCCGCTTCACTGCACGGGCGCCGGCAAGGTGCTGCTCGCGTGGTCCGGGCAGCCGGTCCCTGCCGGGCCGTACCCGGCGTTCACGCCGCACACCCTGACGGACGCGCCCGCACTGGAGCGTCACCTGACGGGCGTGCGCGAGCAGGGTTTCGCACTGGACGACGAGGAGCGCGAACTGGGCGTGCGGTGCCTCGCGGTGCCGGTGTGGGGCCGGGCGGGCGGACGCGAGGGCGGGCGCGTCCTGGCGTCCCTGAGCGTGTCGGCGCCCGCGTCCCGGCTGGACCGCGCGCAGGTGCCCGCCCTGGCGGAGACGCTCGCGCAGGCCGCGCGGGACGTGACGGCCCGCCTCAGCTGAAGCGGCGCCCGCCGGTCCAGCTGCAGGGGCGGGCGCGTCTGACTGGCCCAGTTCATCCGGTGTGGCGCTCGTGCCGCCCGGCTGAACCCGGGCGTTCAGCTCATCGGTTTTGATCCGATTCCAGGGATGCCGGGAACAGCACCGACATCCCTTCCACCTCCTCAAAACCGTACTTGTTGGTGCTCGCTCCGCTCGGCTGAACTCCACAAGTTCAGCTCAAAACCGTATCAGGTTGGGTTCAGGGGCGGGTGTTCTGGCCCTCGAAGTACGTCCGGGCGAGCGTGACGGCGTCCCGCCCGACGGTGTGCCCGACGAGTCGGCCGCTCAGGTCGTCCGGTTCGATGTGAATGCCGCCCCAAATGCGCGACTGGCCGGACTGGTCGGCCGCGTCGAAGTACGTCGCCCACTGCAGGTGGATGGGCTGCATGTTGGTCGGGGAGCTGGTCCGGATGAACCCGGTGGGCAGCACCTCGTCGTGCAGGCCGCCGGGAAAGTACGCGGAGCCGGTCAGGTCCGTGAGGACCTCGGCGGCCGCGCGGCTGAAGGTGGAGTGCCCGGAGATGAAGCCGGGGAAGGCGGGGCTCACGAAGTCGTTCCGCTGGTACGGCACCCAGTCGAGCGGGTCCTCCGTCCCGAAGGAGAGATTCCAGCCGTGCACCATCAGGGTGCCGTTCCGCGTTTCGGTCACGCCGTCCTGCGGGAGCAGCTGGTGTTCGCGCGCGAGGTACCGGACGAGCGAGATGGGGCGCGGCGCGTCGGTGCGGCGTTTGATGTCCCAGGCGCTGATGGCGGCGTCGTGCAGCGCGCCGTTCAGGGCGAGGTACAGTTTCACGTCCCATTCGAGCGGGTCGAGGAGCGGGCCGGTCCCGCCGAGGCGGCGCTGGAAGCCGGGCGTGTCGGTGACGCTGTTCGCGATGACGTTCCAGTGGCCGGGCGGCGTCTCGGAGCGCGGGCCGTCGGCCCAGAACTCGGCGATGGCGCGCCCATAGTCGGCCCGGAGGAGCGTGTTGGGGGCGTAGGGCGCGCCGGTGACGGGGTTGAGCGGGTGACCGGTGCCGTCGTTCGTGCCGAGGGTGTCGTTGCCGAGGTGGGCGGGCGAGGCGTCGAGCGTGTCTGGGCGGGCGGGGTCGAGGGCGGCCTGCCTGGCGAGCAGGTCCGGAATCCAGCGTTCCCGCATGCGCGGGTCGTGGACGCTGGGGGCGGGGCCGGGGTCGTGCCAGTACGTGCCGGTCCTGGTCATGGCGAACGGCTGGACGCTGCCCCAGTGGGCGCCCATGAAGGGCTGCGGTCCCTGCTGCCGGATGCCGTTCTGCGTGAACGGTGCGAGCAGCTGCAGGCGTTGCCAGTGGTCGGGGTCCTGCACGTCGATGCCGCGCTGTTCGGGGTGCAGCGGGGCGTTCGTGAAGGTGTAGCCGCTGGTGTCGGCGTAGGCGTTCGCTTCGTTGGAGCCGTCGTTCAGGGTCGCGTCGAGGATCTGCTGTCCCACGCGGTTGCCGGTCGCGGCGGGCGTGTCGCCGGTCAGGGTGTCGGCGGCGGGGTCGAGTCCGGCGTGCCGGAGGTGGTCGTCGAAGCATGCGGCGAGGCCCGGCACGGTCTGCGCGAAGCGGGCGCGCAGCACGCGGCGCGCGGCGTACTCGACGGCCACGTCGCGGTCGGCGGCGCTGCCGGTCTGTTTGGTGTGCACGTACACGCCGCGCGCGCCGGGGTCGTAGCTGGCCCAGGTGTCGTACATGGCGGCCGACAGGTGGTAGAGGGTGCGGGCGTGCACGGTCGGCTGCGGGAGCACGTTGCGGACGGCGTTGAGGGCCAGTTCGTCCCACACGCGGGCGGGCGAGTGCCCGGCCGCTTCCACGGCGCTCCACTGGTCGGGCGTGAGGTTGCAGGTGCGGGAGACAGGGGGCGTGCCGGGCGTGCTGTCGAAGCAGGCGGTGAGGCTCAGGAGGAGCGTCACGCCGAGCGCGCCCGTCAGGAGGCCACGGCGCGTGCCGGGACGGGAGGAGCGGTTTAACGGAACGTTCATGAAGAACATCATGCGGGAAGGCGGGAATCGGCGGGTCCACACCTGCCCGCCCGGACCTGCAGGGCCGGGAGACGCGATTCACCAGCGGAAGCTGAAGATTGCGGTAGCCGCGCCTGCAGCCGCTCACGGCCGGAACGGTCAGAATACAGGCATGTGGACCCTCGTACTGAACTGCGGATCGAGCAGCGTGAAGTTCGCGCTGATCCGCCCCGCCACCGGAGAGCAGGCGCTGTCGGGCCTCGCAGAACGCCTCAGGAGCAGCGAAGCGCACGTCACCTTCCGGGTGGGCGACCAGAAGATCCAGACGCCCTGCCCGGACGCGGACTACGCGGACGCGTTCCGCCTGCTGCTCGCCGAACTCGACCGGCTCGACCTGCGCGGGGACGTGCGCGTCGTCGGGCACCGCGTCGTGCACGGCGGGGAGCGGTTCAGCCGTCCGGCCCGCATCGACGCGGAGGTGCTGGAGCAGATCCGGGCGTGCATTCCGCTCGCGCCGCTGCACAACCCCGCCAACCTCGCGGGCATTGAGGCGGCTCAGGAGGCCTTCCCGGACGCAGCGCACATCGCGGTGTTCGACACGGCCTTCCATCAGACGATGCCGGAAGTCGCGTACCGGTACGCGGTGCCGGACGCGTGGTACCGCGAGCACGGCGTGCGCCGCTACGGCTTTCACGGCACCAGTCACGCCTTCGTGGCCGGGGAGGCCGCCCGGATGCTGGGCCGTCCCCTGACGGACCTGAACCTCGTGACGGCGCACCTCGGGAACGGGTGCAGCGTCGCCGCCGTGCGCGGCGGACAGAGCGTGGACACCAGCATGGGGCTCACGCCGCTGGAGGGCCTCGTGATGGGCACCCGCAGCGGCGACGTGGACCCGAACCTGCACGATTACCTCGCGCGGCAGGCGGGCCTGACCCTGGCGCAGGTGACGGATGCCCTGAACCGGGAGAGCGGCCTGCTCGGCCTGTCCGGGCTGGGCAGCGACCTGCGGGAACTGGAGGCGGCGGACGCGGCCGGGCACGCGGGCGCGCGGCTCGCGCTCGACGTGTTCGCGTACCGGCTCGCGCAGAAGATCGCGGGCATGGCGGTCGCCCTGCCGGGCCTGGACGCGCTGGTGTTCACGGGCGGCATCGGTGAGAACAGCGCCGACATGCGCGCCCGCACGCTGCGGCACCTCGCGCTGCTCGGCCTGACCTGCGACGAGGACCGCAACGCGCGCACCGTGCGCGGCGAGGCGGGGGCCATCCACCAGGAGGGCGCGCGGCCCGTGCTGGTCGTGAACACCGACGAGGAACGCATGATCGCGCAGCAGGCAGCAGACCTGCTGGGAGGTCAGGCATGAAGACGCTGTTCGTCGCACCGACCCGCAACGGGGTGGGGCTGTCCAGCACCGCGCTCGGCCTCGCCCGCAGCCTGGAACGGCAGGGCGTGCGCGTCGCGTTCCTGAAACCCATCGCGCAGACGCACGAGGCGGGCACCGACGACAGCGTGCACTTCGCGCGCACGCTGCTGCACACGCACACCCCGGACCCCGTGCCGCTGTCCGTCGCCGAGGACCTGCTGAGCCAGGGGCAGATCGAGCAGCTGATGGAGGACGTCATCACGCTCGCGCGGCAGGTCGTGGCCGGCACCGGCAGCGGCGCGGAAGTGCTCGTCGCGGAAGGCCTCGCGCTCAGCGACCGCAACGTGTACGCGGGCACCCTGAACGCCGCGCTCGCCCGCAACCTCGAGGCCGAGGTGGTGCTCGTCAGCAGCCTGACCGGCATGACAGCCGCGACGCTCGCGGACGAACTGGAGATCGCTGCGCAGGCGTACCGCCGTTCGGACGGTTCCGGCCTCGCCGGGTACCTGCTGAACTTCGCGCCGCGCGACCTGGACTTCGGGGGCCTGATGGCGGAACTGCGCACGCGCAGCCGCGTCCTCGCGTCCGGCGAGATCCCGCTGCTGGGCGTCGTCGCGCAGAACGCCGCGCTGAGCGAGGTCCGTACCCTGGACGTCGCCCGGCACCTGGGCGCCGAGGTGCTGCACGAGGGCGACGCCGCCCTGCGCCGCGTGACGGGCACCGTCGTCACGGGCCGCGCCGTGCGCAACATGGCGCACCTGCTCACGCCCGGCGCGCTCGTCGTCACGTCCGGCGACCGCGAGGACGTCGTGATGGCCGCGTCCCTCGCACACCTGAGCGGCGTGCCGCTCGCGGGCCTGCTGTTCACGTCGAACTCCGAACCCGAGGAGAGCATCGAACGGCTGTGCCGCGCCGCCCTCACCAGCAGCCTCCCCGTCCTGAAAGTCCCCACGAACTCGTACCTGACGGCGTCGCAGCTCTCCCGGCTGGGCGGCCGCGTCCCGCACGACGACCTCGAACGCATGGAACGCACCCTCGACTACATCGCGGACCGGGTGGACGTCGTGCCGCTCGGCACGCGCCTGCGCGCCGACACCAGCGGCACGGAACGCCGCCTGCCGCCCAGCGCCTTCCGGTACGAACTGATCCAGAAGGCCAGGGCCGCCAACAAACGCATCGTGCTGCCCGAAGGTGACGAGCCGCGCACGGTGCGCGCCGCCATCCGCTGCGCCGAGAAAGGCATCGCGCGCTGCGTGCTGCTCGCCTCGCCGGAACGGGTGCGCTTCATCGCCGAAGGACAGGGCCTCACCCTGCCGGACGGCCTGGAGATCATCGACCCGGAAGGCATCCGCGCCCGCTACGTGGAACCGCTCGTCGAACTCCGCAAGAGCAAGGGCCTCACCGCGCCCATGGCCGAAGCGCAGCTCGAGGACAACGTCGTCCTCGGCACGCTCATGCTCGCCCTCGGTGAGGTGGACGGCCTCGTGTCGGGCGCCGTGCACACCACCGCCAACACCGTCCGGCCCGCCCTGCAGCTCATCAAGACCGCGCCGGGCAGCAAGATCGTCAGCAGCGTGTTCTTCATGCTGATGCCCGAACAGGTCCTCGTGTACGGCGACGCGGCCATCAACCCCAACCCGAACGCCGAGGAGCTCGCCGACATCGCCATCCAGAGTGCCGGGAGCGCCGCCGCGTTCGGCATCACGCCCCGCATCGCCATGCTCAGCTACTCCACCGGCGAGAGCGGCGCGGGCGAAGACGTCGAGAAGGTCAAGGCCGCCACCGCCCTCGTGCACGAGCGCAGGCCCGACCTCATGGTGGACGGCCCGCTGCAGTACGACGCGGCCAGCGTCGCCAGCGTCGGCCTGCAGAAGGCGCCCGGCAGTCCCGTCGCGGGCCGCGCCACCGTCTTCATCTTCCCGGACCTCAACACCGGCAACACCACCTACAAGGCCGTGCAGCGCTCCGCGGGCGTCGTCGCGGTCGGCCCGATGCTGCAGGGCCTGCGGAAACCCGTCAACGACCTGTCGCGCGGCGCCCTGGTCGACGACATCGTCTACACCATCGCCCTCACCGCCATCCAGGCCACCCAGCAGCCCGGCTGAAATTCGTTTGGGGAGCGGGGCCGGTATTGAGGTCCGGGCTTGCTGCTAGGGTGGGGGCGATGAATTCGATGTTTCTGCCCGGTGAACTGCTGCCCGCTCTGGATGATGTGCTGGTGGGGCCGCTGTACCACGTGTTGCTGCCGGGCGGGTCGGTGGGGACGGTGCAGTTGCGTGCGGACGGCTGGGTGTGGCGCAGCCTGAGTGGCGGGCGGTCCCAGCGGGGCGGTCGGGCGGAACTGGAAGCCTGGCTGGCAGGATGATCTGCGCGGGGTGCGGGGCGCCGTGTCCTGCTTCCCCGCGTTGACGTGTCGTGCCGCTGGTGTCGCGCCGCGCGGGGCCAGCCGCGGCGTATGGTCTGGTGTTCGCGTCCGGGCGGCGGGTTCGCGTGCCACTCGGGTGATCTGCCGGAGTTCAGTTTCGTGTGAGGCGGCGTTCGAGGTGGTCGGCGGCGGCCTGCATCTGCCCTGTGGGGTGGTCGAGGACGGGGCCGTGGCCCACGGCGAGGCGGGTGGGGTTGAGGCGCTGGAGGCGGCGGGCGCTCTGGAGTGCGGTGGGCGCGTGCCAGGTGGCGAGGGCCGGGAAGGGGAAGAGGGGTTTCAGGTCGCCGCTGACGGCGGTGCCGGTGGCGGTCTGGTAGGCGTCTCCGGCGATGAGGGTGCCGTCGCGGGTGTCGAGGTAGGCGAGGTGGCCGGGCGTGTGGCCGGGTGTGGCGACGGCGAGGAACGGTCCGATCTGGTCGCCGTCCTGGAGGGTGCGGGTGGGGGTGGTGCGGGTGGTGACGTAGCTGCCGCGCAGGGCAGCGCCGGGGAGCTGTTCGTGCGGGTCGAGGTGGCGTTCGCCGCCGAGGAAGCGGGCGTCGCGGGTTGAGACGTAGGTCTGCAGGTCGGGGTGCTGGGTGTGGAGGGTGTCGAGGTCGCTGGCGTGATCGGCGTGGGCGTGCGTGATGAGGAGTCTGGTGATGGGCAGGCCGATGAGCCGGGCGGCGTGGGTGATGGTGCGGACGCCGCTGAGGCCGGTGTCGATGGCGGTGAGGGTGTCGCCGTCGCGCAGGAGGTAGCTGTTGAAGCTGCCGAATCGGGTGAGCTGGTAGAGGTGGGGGCCGTGCTGGCGGATGCTCATGGGGACTCCTGCGCGAACGTGAACGTCGTTCGTCTTTGTTGCGAACACTGTACGTCTTTGGAGACGGGTCGTCAAGACGTACAGTGTTCGGTATGCCGTTCCCCGCCAAACTCAGCCGCGACACGATCCTGCAGACCGCCATGACCCTCGTCGAAGAGGGGCCACGCACGCCCGGCGAACCACCGGACGCCCCCCTCAGCCTGCGCTCCCTGGCCGACGCGCTCGGCGTACGCGCCTCCAGCCTGTACCGCCACTACGCCGACCGCGACACCCTCGACACCGCCATCGCCGACGAAGGCAGCCGCCTCCTGCTGCAGCAGCTGCAGGCCGACACACGTGCCCTCTCCCCCGAGGACGCCATGCGGCAGGCCGCCCACACGTACCTGCGCTTCGCGCACAGCCGACCGCGCCTGTACGCCCTGATGCACGCCCCGCGCCCCCTGGCGCTCAGCCCGGAAGGACCCGGCAAGGACCTCTGGCGCGCCCTGCTGAACCTGGTCGGGCAGGTCACGGGACGCCAGGACGACACCTCCGGTGTGGTCGCGTTCTGGTGCTTCCTGCACGGCTTCGTCGCGCTGGAGGCCAGCGGACAGTTCGGCGCGAGCGGCCCAGCAGGCGGCTTCGAGCGCGGCCTGGACGCCCTGATCACCGGCCTCGCCGGGACGGGCAGCAACATAGGAGCGGGGCGCGACCCCGTCACCCTGGACTGAGGGGAGGGGTCGCGCCCCGCCGGACGGGGAACACGGAGGTGCGCGGGCAGGTCAGCCGAGGTCGGGCGTCTCCGCGGCCGAGACGGGCGCGCCGGTCTGCAGGGCCGTCACGAACTCACGGCCGTGCTCGATGGCCGCGAGGACCTTCGTGCGGATCTCGGCCTGCAGGGCGGGGCGTTCCGCGATGTACGCGATGGCCTTGTCCTTGCCCTGCCCGATGCGGTCGTCGCCGTAGCTGTAGAAGCTGCCGGCCTTGCGGATGATCTCGGCGTCGGTGGCGAGCGTCACGAGGTCCGAGACCTGATCGAAGCCGGTGCCGTAGCCGATGGTCAGCTCGACCTCCTTGAAGGGCGGCGCGACCTTGTTCTTGATGACCTTGATCTTGACGGTGTGCGAGACGGCCTCGTTGTTCTCCTTGTTCGGCTGCCCGATCTTGCGCACGTCAAGGCGCATGGTGGCGTAGAACTTCAGGGCCTTGCCGCCCGTCGTGGTCTCGGGGTTGCCGTACATCACGCCGATCTTCTCGCGCACCTGGTTGATGAAGATGGCGGCCGTGTCGGTCTTGGAGAGCACGCCTGCGAGCTTGCGGAGCGCCTGGCTCATCAGGCGGGCCTGCAGACCGGGGAGGCTGGCGCCCATGTCGCCCTCGATCTCGGCACGCGGCGTGAGGGCCGCGACGCTGTCCACCACCACGATGTCCACCGCGCCGGAACGCACGAGGAGTTCCATGATCTCGAGTGCCTGCTCGCCGTTGTCCGGCTGCGACACGAGCAGTTCGTCGGTGTTGACGCCGAGCGCTCTGGCGTAGGCGGGGTCGAGGGCGTGTTCGGCGTCGATGAAGGCGGCCGTGCCGCCCGCCTTCTGGCACTGCGCGATGACGCTGAGGGCCAGGGTGGTCTTGCCGCCGGATTCGGGGCCGTAAATCTCGGTGATGCGGCCGCGGGCGATGCCGCCCACGCCGAGCGCGACGTCGAGGCTGAGGCTGCCGGTGCTGATGGTGTGCACGTCGAGGCGGCTCTCGGCGCCGAGCATCATGATGCTGCCCTTGCCGAAGTTCTTCTCGATCTGGGTCATGGCCGTCGTGAGGGCCTTGCGTTTGTCGTCGGTGAGCATGGGTGGTCCTCCAGGGCGATGCCGGAACAGGCACCTCTTGATTTATCTTATAACAGAATAATTAGGATTGTGTATGCCAAGTGCCGAATCCGGGATGGGCCGGCCCGGACCCCTCGTCTGTGAACGCCTGACAGACCCGAGTCAGACCCGGAAGGGTACAGTGAAGACGTGCCACAGGGTCAACCACCACACCGGAACACCTGCCTGGCCCCGGACCCGTCATGACGCCTGCCCACCCCACCGAGGCCCCCACCCCGCCCCGGGCACTGCGCGTCCTGATCGTGGACGACAGCCCCGAAGACGCCGAAATCTACACCCGACTGCTGCGGCAGGCGACCGCACACCCCCTCTCCTGCACCAGCGAGGAACTCGGCGAGGACGGCCTCGACGCCCTGCGCCGCGACCCGCCCGACTGCGTCCTGCTCGACTACAACCTGCCCGACATGACCGGCCTCGAATTCCTGAGCGTCGCCGGAACACAGACGCCCATCATCCTGATGACCGGCGTCGGCGACGAGGAGATCGCCGTGAACGCCATGAACGCCGGCGCGCAGGACTACATCGTCAAGGGGCGGCTCAAGGCACACGAACTGCTGCGGACCGTGGAGCGCGCCATCGAGAAACACCGTTTGCAGCGCGACCTGACCGACTCGCGCCTCCAGATGCAGACGGTGCTCGACAGCGTCGGCGTGAGCGTCCTGTCGCTCGGCACGGACCTGAATCTCGAATACCTCAACGAGGCCGCCCGTACCCTCCTGCACCTCCCGCCCGGCACCCCGGCCCACCTGCGCGAACACGCCCCCTGGCTGTACGCCGCGCCCTTCGACGAGGCGTACCGGATGGTCCTCGCGACCGGGGGGCGCATGACCTTCGAGACGAGGCACCCTGAACAGCCCGTCTGGCTGGACGTACGCGTCAACCGCAGCGCGGGCGGCCTGTCCATCTCCCTCACCGACGTCACGCAGCGCCGCCTGGAAGAGGAACGCCTTCGGCTGCTGGAATCGGTGGTCGTGAACGCCCGCGAGGCCGTCGTGATCGCCGAGGCGCAGCCGACCCACCCGCCGGGTCCCAGGGTCGTGTACGTCAACGAGGCGTTCACCGACATGACCGGCTACGCGCCCGAGGAGATCGTGGGCCTCACGCCCCGCATCCTGCAGGGCCCTGCCTCGGACCGCGCCGCCCTCGACCGCATCCGGGACGGGCTCGCGCGCTGGGACAGCATCAGCGAGACGGTCCTGAACTACCGCAAGGACGGCACGCCCTTCTGGGTGCAGCTCAGCATCACGCCCGTCGCCGACCGCAGCGGCTGGTTTACGCACTGGGTGAGCGTGCAGCGCGACGTGACAGCCGAAGTGAAGCGCGAACAGCACGAGCAGGCGCGGCGCGACATCCTCGAGATGGCCGCCGAGGGCCGACCTCCGGAAGACGTGCTGACCGCCATCTGCCGCCTCGTATCCCTCGACCTCCAGACCCTGCCCGTCACCGCCTGGATCCGCAACGGCGACCTCCTCACCCTTCTCGCGAGCGAGCAGACCGACCGCGCGCAACTCCGTGACCTCGCGCACGCCCACGTGGACCGCATCGACCGTGTCGACCTGAGCCGCGATCAGGGTGCGACCGTGCGGGCCGTGAACTCCCGCGAACTCGTGGTGGTCGAGAACATCCACGCTCCGGGCGTCCAGCTCAAGGACGGCGTCGTGGCCCTGCTCGAAGAGAACGCCGTGCAGGCCATGTGGGTCTACCCGATCCTGCCGAGCCGCGCAGAGGAACGGCCGCTGGGCGTGATCTCCATCTTTCCCAGAGAGGCGCGCAGGCCCACCCCGGCCGAACTCGTGGCGCTCGCGGACGCGGCCGGCCTCGCCACGCTGATCCTCGAACGGTCGGCCGCGCTCGGTGAGATGCAGCGCCTCGCCCTGCACGACAGTCTCACCGGCCTCCCCAACCGCCCCCTGTACCTCGAACTGCTCACGCAGGCCATCCACGCCACCTCACGCGATCACGCCCGCGTCGCGGTCGGCCTGCTGGACCTCGACCGCTTCAAGACCATCAACGACACGCTCGGCCACACCGCCGGTGACCGCCTGCTCGTGCAGGTCGCCCGGCGCCTCACCGGGACCTTCCGTCCCACCGACACCATCGCCCGTATGGGCGGCGACGAGTTCACGTTCATCCTGCCGTTCAGCAGCGACCCGGCCGTATTCCAGGAGCGCATCGCGAAGCACCTGCACGCGTGCTTCGACCGGCCCTTCGACCTGAACGGCCAGGAGGTCTTCGTGAGTGCCAGCCTGGGGCTCGCGTTCACGCCCGACCACGGCCGCGACCCGGAACAGCTGCTCAGCGCGGCGGACCTCGCCATGTACCACGCCAAACGCACCGGCACGCACGTCGCCACATACCAGCCGGACCTGCTGCGGCAGGACACGGCCGTCATCTCGCTGGAAGCGGACCTGTACCGCGCCCAGGAACGCGGTGAGCTCGAACTGTTTCACCAGCCGATCGTGCACGCGCAGACCCGCGCGCTCGTCGGCACGGAAGCCCTCATCCGCTGGCACCACCCGCGCCTGGGCCTTGTGAGCCCCGCACAGTTCATTCCGCTCGCCGAGAGCACCGGATTGATCCTGACGATCGGCGCGTGGGTGTTGCGGCAAGCCTGCATGCATCTCGCGGAGTGGCACCGCACGCACCCGCACCTGAGCGTCAGCGTGAACCTCAGCCCCCGGCAGTTCTGGCAGCCGGACCTGATCGGCACGGTACGGGACGCGCTGGAAGTGAGCGGCATTCCGCCTGAAGCGCTGATCCTGGAGATCACTGAGGGCGTCCTGATGGACATCCCGGACGCCGAGGCGACCCTGCGCGCCCTGCGCGATCTGGGCGTGCGGCTCGCCCTCGACGACTTCGGGACCGGGTACAGCAGTCTGTCGTACCTGCGGCGCTTTCCGCTCACGTCCCTGAAGATCGACCGGTCCTTCATGGATGGCGTCACCGGCGACGACCAGGGCACGCCCGAGAACGTGGTACGGGCCGTGATGCTGCTCGCGCACGCCCTGGGCCTCTCCGTGACGTCCGAAGGTGTGGAGAACGAAGCGCAGGCGAACTTCATCCGCAGCGTGAACGGCGAACTGCTGCAGGGCTACCTGTTCAGCCGCCCGCTGCCGGTGCAGGACCTGACCGACACCTTTCTGCGCTGAACGGGTGCGGGCGCCTGGCCGAAGTCCTGCCCCGCCGCTGCGCCGCGGTGATCCGCGTTCAGGGGCGGCCCGGGTCCTGGCGGGCCAGCCGGTGCTGCTGCTTCTGCCGGTACATGCGTTCGTCCGCACGGCGCATCAGGGCGTCCGCCTGCAGTTCCTCCTGCAGCGCGAACGCGATCCCGGCGCTGGCGTCCACGTTCGTGAAGCCCTCCAGGCGCGTGCGTCCCACCGCACGGCGGACCCGCATCTCCAGCGTCTCCTGCGCCTCCATTCCGGCCCGCACGAGGATCGCGGCGTACTCGTCGCCGCCCAGGCGGTACACGCGGTCCTCGCCGCGCAGGCTCTGCGTGAGAGTACGTGCGAAGGTCGCGAGGAGCGCGTCCCCACGGTCGTGACCCTCGTGGTCGTTCACCTGTTTCAGGCCGTCGAGGTCGATCATGAGCAGCCCGAACGGTTCGCCGCTGCGGCGGGTGCGGTCCAGTTCGTTCTGCAGGTCGCGCTCGAACGCCCGGCGGTTCCCGAGGCCCGTCAGGGCGTCCACCAGGGCCGCTTCCTCCAGCAGCGCGACGTACTGGCGGCGCTCCAGGTTCAGCTGGATGCTGCGTGCCGCCGACTCGAAGAGCGCGCGGTCCTCCTGCGTCCACGGGCGCAGCTTCTCGCGGCGGATGGCGACCATGATGTGCCCCACTCCACTCATGCCGGGCAGCGGCAGGAACGCCACGCTGCGGACGCCGCCCTCCAGCAGGCCGGGCAGGGCGGTCGGCAGGGCCGCGTAGTCGTCGAGGTACACGGCCCGCTGTTCGGTCACGGCGCGCCAGACCATGCCCTGGCCGCGCTGCACGCCCGCCTCCATGGCGGCGCGGAAGGCGCCCTCGTTGGCGGTGCGCCGCCCGCTGTCCCAGGAAGTCTGCAGGTCGATGCTGTGTTCGCTCACGCGCGCCAGTCCCCACCAGTCCACATCCGCGCACTGCCCGACGATGGCGGCGGCCTTCAGGGACGCGGCCTCGGGCGTGAGGTCCTGGTTGCTGAGGAGAGACACCTGCAGCAGCGCGTCCGTGTACGTGGCGGCGCGCTGCAGGGCCTGCTCCGCGAGCCGTTCGCGCGTGACGTCCTGCACGATGCTGATGCCGAGCGGTCCACCGTGCGCGGCCGTGCCGGGCAGCGCGTCGGAGGTGGGGAGCGGCAGGGTACGCAGCAGGTACACGCGTCCGGCGGCGCGGATCTCGCGCTCGCAGGTACGTCCGGTGAGGGCCATGGCATAGTCGGCCTCGATCTGCTCGGCGATCCACGGGGGAAACAGGTCCGAGGGTCGGCGGCCCTGCATCATTTCGGGGCGCAGGTTCACCTGGGCGAGGCCCCGGCCGTCCACCAGGGTGTAGCGCGAGTCGGCACCGAAGAGCATGAGCGCGCCGTCCGGGAAGTTCGCGGCGAGCGTGCGGTACAGGCGCTCGCGTTCCTGCAGGCGCTGTTCGGCGTGCAGGCGGTCCGTGAGGTCCGTGACGACGGCGATGCTGCCTTTTCCGTTCGGCAGGTCGTGCGGGACCACGACCGCCATGACGTGCACGGCCCGCCCGTCCCGGTGGCGGTACGTGTGCGTGATCGTCCTGTGCCCTTCGAGGGGGACGGCCATTGCCGTCACGAAGTCCGCGCGGTCCTGCGGGTCGAGCAGGTCGAGCGGGCTGAGGTGCCGCAGTTCGTCGGGCGTGTACCCGCACAGGTGCGTGAAGGCGGGATTCACGTAACTGAAGCGGTGGTCCGGGCCGGTCACCGCCAGTCCCTGCCCCATCAGGTCCATCAGCTGCCGCGCGAAGTTGCGTTCCTGTTCGAGGGCCAGGAAGGTCCGGTCCTGACGGCGGATCAGTGGCAGCAGCACGCCGAACCCCACGGCGACCAGGGCGAGGAGCGTCAGCGTCAGCGAGATGCGCTGCGTGGTGTCGAGCTGACCGAGGCGTTCGGTCGTCCAGCGCACCTCGATGTCCACCACGGCGTCCAGGGCGGGCGGCAGCGGCCCGCGCGCCGCCTGCACGAGGTACTGCAGGTCGGTGTTCCCTGTCGTGAGGGCCGCGTCGGGCACGGCGATCAGGGCGCGGGCGGCCTCCAGGTAGCGCCGCACCTGACTGTCGAGGGCCGACGGTCCGAAGTACAGGTCACGGATGTCCTGCGTGGCCGGGAACCCGCCGTACAGTTCGGCTTTCGGGTCGCTGAGCTGCGCGTGGTCTGCGGTCATGTCGTCCACCGCGACCTGCAGTTCCTGGCGCAGCGTGTCGCGGGCGGGACCGGGCGGCTGGATCAGCAGGCTCTGTGCGAGCGCGGCGATCCGCTGGGTGTGCAGGCCCTGCCGGGCCGCGAGGTTGATGACCTGTCCCTCGTGCTGCTGCGCCTGAATGCCGCGCGACATGGTGACGTAAGAGAGGACCGCGCACAGCCCGATCAGCACGAGGACCAGCACCGCCGTCTGCGTGAGCACGATCCGGCGGACCCGGCTGGACGCCTGAATGTGGGGGGGAGTCTGTGCGGCCCAGGGCATTCAGCGCCGTCCTGAGGCGGGGCAGGCAGAGTCTGCCCGTTGCCCGGAAGGTTCGGTGTCGCTGGTCATGGTGAGGCTCACGGTACGCCTCCGGGTGTGACAGTGGACTGACACGGCGTCCATTCCGGACGGCTTCATGTTACGTGTGTACACACGCGTACACACGTACACGTCTAAACGCTTCCTGAAGGTCAGGACGTGCCTCTGCCCAGTCAGGCGGCACAGTCTCGCCCACGAACGGAGGTACGATCAGACCCGGAACAGGTTTCGGAGCGAAGCCGCCACACACACGCCGCCGGGCCACGCGCCCGGCCAGGGAGAACCATGAACAAACTCGAACAGCTGCGCGAGATGTCCGTCGTCGTCGCCGACACCGGCGACATCGAAGCCATCCGCAAGTTCCAGCCCCGCGACTGCACCACCAACCCCTCCCTCATCCTCAAGGCCGCGCAGCTGCCCGGCTACGCCTCCCTCGTCCGCGAACTCCTCGACGCGGCCCCCAAGGACGGCGACCCGGAAGCGGTCCTCGACAGGCTGACCGTCCGCATCGGCACGGAGCTCACCAAGATCGTGCCCGGCGACGTCTCCACCGAAGTGGACGCCCGCCTGTCCTTCGACAAGGACGCCATGGTCGCCAAGGCCCGCCACCTCATCAAACTGTACGAGGAGCAGGGCGTCGGCAAGGACCGCATCCTCATCAAGCTCGCCACCACCTGGGAAGGCGTGCAGGCGGCCAAGGAGCTCCTCAAGGACGGCATCCGCTGCAACCTCACGCTGGTCTTCAGCCTCGAACAGGCCGTCGCGTGCGCCCAGGCGGGCGTGTTCCTGATCTCGCCCTTCGTGGGCCGCATCACCGACTGGTACAAGAAGGCGCAGGGCGTCGAGAGCTTCCCGATCAGCGAGGACCCCGGCGTGCAGTCTGTCCGCAAGATCTACGCGCACTTTAAGGCGCACGGCTACCAGACGGTCGTGATGGGCGCGTCCTTCCGCAGTGCCGCGCAGGTCGAAGCGCTCGCCGGCTGCGACCGCCTCACCGTCAGCCCGCAGCTCCTCGCGGACCTCGCCGCCGACGAAGGCACCCTGGAACGCCAGCTGAACCCCAGCGAAGGCCACGAGCAGGAAAGCGAACTGACCGAAGCGCAGTTCCGCTGGGCGCTCGCCGCGAACCCCATGGCGAACGAGAAGCTCGCCGAGGGCATCGTCGCGTTCCACAACGACACCGAGAAGCTGCGCGCCCTGCTCGCCAACTTCTGATACGATTTTGAGCTGAACTTTTGGAGTTCAGCCGAGCGAAGCGAGCACCAACGAGTACGGTTTTGAGGAGGTGGAAGGGATGTCGGTGCTGTTCCCGGCATCCCTGGAATCGGATCAAAACCGTATGCACCGCACACGGCAGGGAGACTCCACTTCCTGCTGACGACAGCGCCGAACGAGCACGAATGCGGCCGGGCCGGACCTCTTACGGGGTCCGGCCTCTCATCTTGCCCGGGGCGGGTGCTCGCCGTTCCAGTCGCGTCAGGCGCGGCGTCAGCGGCTGACCGCCCCTACGGTTACACCTGTTCGGTGAGCCACGTCAGGGCGTCCGCGGCACCGTGCAGGACCGACAGGTGCCCGTCGCCGGGCCGCAGGCGCAGTTCGGCGCGCGGCAGATGGCGCGCCAGCCATTCGCTGTGACTGGCGGGCACCACGCGGTCGTCCGTGCCGTGCGCGAGCAGCGTGGGCGCCGTCACCCGGTCGGGCGTGAAGCCCCACGGAGACACGTACGCGAGGTCGTCGTCCACCAGCCCGCCAGGACCGTTCAGCATGGCCGGACCCACCACCGTGTTCAGCCACGCCCACTCCCCCTGCAGGGCCGCATGGTCGGCAGGCGTGAACATCTGCGGATCGAAGGGCGGGTCGCTCGCCTCGAAGCGTTCCTTCACGTCCCGTCCGGCCAGCGCGGCCTCCAGGGCCGCCACGCCGGACGGCCACATGCCCGCAAACCAGTCGAGGCCCAGCGCCCCGTACGGAGCGAGCGGGGCGAGGCACGCCACGCCGCTTACCCTCTCCCCCATCCGGGCTGCTCCCATCCAGGCTGCGCAGGCGAGCGCGTGCGGTCCGCCCCCGGAGTGCCCCATAGCCGCGAACCTCTGCACGCCGAGCGCGTCCAGCACGTGCGAGGCGTCGGCCGCGACACTGGCGAGGTCGCGGCCGGGATGCCGGGTGGACGACCCGTACCCGGGCCGGTCGAAGGACACCCACCGCACCCCGAGCGTGCCGGACAGCGCCCGCAGCGGTTCCGGGGGGCGGCCGACGTTCGGCGTGCCGTGATGCCACAGCACGGTGAGGCGCGCGTCCTGCCCGCCCGTGTCGTAGACGTGCAGGGTGCGGCCGTCCGGGAGGGTCAGGTCGCGTTCGGTCAGCGTCTGTGCTTCCATGCCGCAGCATACCGGGGCGTCCGGCCTGACCTCCAGCCATCCCGCCCCATGCAACGTCACATGACGGCGGTCTCGACGTACTCGCCGAACACCTTGCGCAGCACGTCCATCTGCTCACCGAGGGTGGCGTAGGCGTGCGCGCACTCCAGGAAGGCGGGCATGGTGTTGCGGCCCTGCACGGCCGCGTCATGGAGGGCCGCGAGGGCCTGCGCGTGCCGCTGCGGGTCGCGTTCGCGGCGCACCTGCGCGAGCCGTTCGGCCTGCTGGACCTCCACCGCCGGATCGATGAGCTGGATGGGGACCTGCACGGCGTCCTGCACGTAGTCGTTCACGCCGACCACGATGCGTTCGCGGCGCTCCACTTCCCGCTGGTAGCGGAAGGCGGCCTCGGCCATCTCCGCCTGGAAGAACCCGGAGTCGATGCCGGCCTCCACGCCGCCCATCGCGCGGATCTGCTCGATGTACCCCAACGCGGCCGCCTCGATGTCGTTGGTGAGGGACTCGACGTAGTAACTGCCCGCGAGGGGGTCCACGATGCCCGCGACGCCCGTCTCGTACGCGATGATCTGCTGGGTGCGCAGGGCGATGGTGGCGGCCTCCTCGGTCGGCAGGGCGAGCGCCTCGTCGTACGCATCGGTGTGGAGGCTCTGCGTGCCGCCCAGCACGGCCGCGAGGGCCTGGATGGCGACGCGGGCGATGTTGTTGAGCGGCTGCTGTGCGGGGAGGCTCACGCCGGCCGTCTGCGCGTGCGTGCGGAGCATGAGGCTGCGGGGGTTCTTCGCGCCGTAGCGGTCGCGCATCTGGCGCGCCCAGATGCGTCTCGCGGCGCGGAATTTGGCGATCTCCTCGAAGAAGTCGTTGTGGACGTCCCAGAAGAAGCTGATGCGTGGCGCGAACTCGTCGATGTCGAGGCCGCGTTCCAGGGCCTTCTCGACGTAGTGGAAGCCGTCCGCGAGCGTGAAGGCGAGTTCCTGCACGGCGGTCGCGCCCGCCTCGCGGATGTGGTAGCCGCTCACGCTGATGAAGTTCCATTTCGGGACGTGGCGGGGACCCCATTCGAAGGTGTCGATGACGAGGCGGACGCTGGGGGCGGGCGGGTAGATGAATTCCTTCTGCGCGATGAATTCCTTGAGGATGTCGTTCTGGAGGGTCCCACCGAGCTGGGCGAGGTCGTGGCCCTGCTTCTGGGCGTTGGCGATGTACATGGCCCAGATGGCGTTGGCGGGGCTGTTGATGGTCATGCTGGTGGTGACGCGGGTCGGGTCGATGCCCTGGAAGAGGCGTTCCATGTCGGCGAGGCTGCTGACGGCCACGCCGCACTTGCCGACCTCGCCGCGGCTGAAGGGATGGTCAGCGTCGTACCCCATCAGGGTGGGGAGGTCGAAGGCGGTGCTGAGGCCGGTCTGGCCGGCGCGCAGCAGGGCGTGGAAGCGTTCGTTGGTCTGTTCGGCACTGCCGAAGCCCGCGAACATGCGCATGGTCCACAGTCGGCCGCGGTACATGCTGGGCTGCACGCCGCGCGTGTACGGGAACTCGCCGGGGTGGCCGAGGTCACGCTGCGGGTCCCAGTCGTGCAGGTCGTCGGCGGTGTAGAGGGGGTCGGGGGTCTGGTTGCTGAGGGTGCTGAAGTTGTACTTGCGTTCCGGGAAGGTACGGGCGGCGGGCGCGTAGACGCTGTGCATCCATTCGTTCTTGTTCATGGCGGGGCCTCGTTCCTGACGGTGGCCCGGTGGGGAACCGGGAAAGGTGACGGGGTGGCTGCCCGCAGGGGCAGCGTCCCGGAGGGCAGCGGTTTAACGAACGCTTGTTTGGCTCAGGATAGCACCCGTCCCCGCCCTCCCCCACCCCCCTGACGCCTGGACGGGACCTTCAGGTGTTGAGGCGGGCGCCCGGCTACTGCTGCGCCCAGCGGGCCGCGACCTCGCGCCGCAGGTACTCGGCGGCGTCCTCGGTGCTCGCGCCGGGCGTGAACACCTGCCCCACCCCCAGTTCCGCCAGGACGGGAAGGTCCTGATCCGGGATGATGCCCCCACCGAACACCAGGATGTCCTGCGCGTCCCGCTCGCGCAGCAGCGTCATGATGTCCCGGAAATACCCCATGTGCGCGCCGGACAGCACGCTCACCCCGATGGCGTCCACGTCCTCCTGCACGGCGGCGTTCACGATCATCTCCGCCGTCTGGCGCAGGCCGGTGTACACCACCTCCATGCCCGCGTCCCGCAGGGCGCGCGCGACGATCTTCGCGCCCCGGTCGTGCCCGTCCATGCCGGGCTTCGCGATCAGGACCCGGATGCGGCGCTCCGGCATGAGGTCGTTCGTCGGGACGGTCTTGTCGTGGTCTTGCATGTTCGGTTCCCTCCACGGGTTGAAGTGATGGTGGCCCGGCGCGGCGGGACGCTCACGGTTCAGGGGGTGACGCGGCCGGCGAGCAGGGTGCGGGCCACGTCGTCGGCGCTGAGGTCCCCGGACGCGACGCGCTCCAGCAGGCCAGCGCCCGCCCCTCGGGCCAGGGCGAGCGCGTGGGCCTGGATCACGGAACGCACCTCGAAGCGTGCCCGTTCGAGCCGCTGCCCGCGCAGCCCGGCCTCACCCAGGTGCGCGCGGTGCGCGTCCACCGCGTCCAGCAGGGCGTCCAGGCCGCTGGCGGTGCTGGCGACCGTCTGCACGACCGGCGGGAAGAAGGTGTGCTCGTCGTGCGGACCGAGCAGCTGCGCGGCGCGCAGTTCCCGCGCGAGCCGGTCCGCGCCGGGCAGGTCGGCCTTGTTGACGACGAGGATGTCCGCGACCTCCATGATGCCCGCCTTGAAGGCCTGCACGCCGTCCCCCCCGGCAGGCGTGAGCACGAGGACCGTGTGGTCCGCCAGCGCCGCGATGTCCAGTTCGCTCTGCCCCACGCCGACCGTTTCCAGCAGCAGCACTCCGAAGCCGAAGCCCTCCATGACGCTCAGGACCTGCATGCTGCGCGCGGACAGGCCGCCGAGCGCCCCGCGCGACGCGAGGGAGCGCACGAACACGCCCGGGTCGGCGTGGTGGGCGAGCATGCGGATGCGGTCCCCCAGGATCGCGCCGCCGCTGAAGGGACTGCTGGGATCGACGGCCAGCACGCCCACCGTCACGCCGCGCGCGCGCAGGGCCGTGACGAGCGCCGATGCGAGGGTGCTCTTGCCGCTGCCGGGACTGCCGGTCAGGCCGATCACCACGGGCCTCGGGTGGGCGTGCGTCCGGGCCCGGACGCCCTGCAGGAACGCCTGCGCGTCCGGCCCGCCCGACTCGGCGAGCGTGATGCCGCGCGACAGGGCGCGCACGTCGCCCGCCGCGTACCGTGCCAGCAGGCTGGCCGCGCGGTCCGGCACGGCGGGAGTGTCGCCGTCCCGGGTCACGGTTCGCCCCGGCACGGCGCGGTCACGTGACCGGCGGTGTTCATGCCGCCGAGTGTAGCCCCGCGCGGCGCCCGCCCGCGTCCCCACCGCACGTCAGCCGTCCCGCCCCTCCGGAATGCCCGGACCGCCCGCCGCGAAGTCCTCCTCCCAGAACTCCAGTTCGCCGCGCACGAGGGTCGCCGCGTGCGCCCGCAGCTCCACCCGGCGGATCTTGCCGCTGATGGTCTTGGGGAGGTCCGCGAACTCCAGGCGGCGCACGCGTTTGAACGGCGCGAGCCGCGCGCGCGCGAACGCCAGGATGTCCGCCGCGAGGTCACGGGACGGCACGGTGCCCTCGACCGTCACCACGTACGCCTTCGGGACGCTGAGGCGCTCCGGGTGGGGGCTGGGGACCACGGCCGCCTCCGCGACGAGCGGGTGTTCGATCAGGAGGCTCTCCAGTTCGAAGGGACTGATGCGGTAGTCGGCGCTCTTGAAGACGTCGTCGGTGCGGCCCACGTAGTACAGGTACCCGTCCGGGTCGCGGCGCACCACGTCGCCCGTCCCGTAGTACGTGCCGCCCAGCGCGGCGCGCGTGCGTTCCGGGTCGCCCGCGTAACCGACCATCAGGCCGAGCGGCCGCTCGCGCAGGTCGAGGCTCAGTTCGCCCTCGTCGCCCTCCTGTCCGTCCGGCCCGACGAGCGCCACCCGGTACCCGGGCAGCGGGCGGCCCATGCTGCCCGCCCGGACCGGCTGGCCCGGCGTGTTCCCCACCTGCGCGGTCGTCTCCGTCTGCCCGTACCCGTCGCGGATGGTGATGCCCCACGCGCGCTGCACCACCTCGATCACCTCCGGGTTGAGCGGCTCGCCCGCCCCGAGCGCCGTACGGAGCGCGCCCCGGTACGCCGCGAGCGGCTGCTGGATCAGCATGCGCCACACGGTGGGCGGCGCGCACAGGCTCGTCACGCCGAGCTTCACGACCCGTTCCAGCGTGGCGCGCGCGTCGAAACGGTCACTGTTCACGACGACGGCCGCGCCCACCGTGAGCGGCACGAAGAAGTTGCTCCACGCGTGTTTCGCCCAGCCGGGCGAGCTGATGTTCCAGTGCACGTCGCCCGGACGCAGGCCCAGCCACGCGAGCGTGCTGAGGTGCCCGGCTGGGTAGCTCTGGTGCGTGTGCGTCACGAGTTTCGGGCGGCTGGTGGTGCCGCTCGTGAAGTACAGCAGCAGCGGGTCCGTCGCGAGGGTCGCGTGCCCCGCGAGCGGCCCGCCCGGCGCGCCTTCCGCCTCGCCCTGCAGGTCCGTCCAGCCGGGCGCAGTCCAGTCGGGCGCAGGCCGCCCGAGCACGAAGCGGGTGAAGCCGCTCAGCCCGGCGAATTTCGGGGTTTCGCCTGCTTCGGCCACCACGTGCCGCACCTCGCCGCGCGACAGGCGGTCCTGCAGGTCCTCCGGGGACAGCAGCGTGGTGGCCGGGATGACGACCGCCCCGATACGGATGCAGGCGATCAGCACGGCCCACAGGTCCGGAACGCCGCCCACCATCAGCAGGACGCGCTCGCCGGGCCGCACGCCGCCCCCCTGCAGGACGCGGCCCACGCGGTTCGCGCGGCCCTCCAGCTCACCGTACGTCCAGCGGCCCGTGTCCCAGATCAGGGCGGGGGCGTCCGGCGTGGCCTGCGCGAGCGGGCGGAACACGTCGTCCGCCCAGTTGAACAGCCCGAGTCGGGGCCACGTGAAGGCGGCCCGCTGCGCGGCGTAGTCCTCGCGGTGCGTCAGGACGGTGTTCAGGGCGGCGCGGAAGTTCGCCACGCTCTGCTCGCGGGTGAGCGGCAAGGCGGTGGGGGCAGGCTCAGTCATACGGACCTCGCAGTGGGGCGCGGCGTCGCCGGTGAGAGTCTGGCGTGACCGGAAGGAAGCGGGTGGGTGTTCCGCAGTCTAGCGCGGGCGGCAGGGCGCAGCTGCCCGGAGGTCCGGACAGCACGCACGCAGAGCGGCCCTTCCCCGCATCCTCAGGTCATACGGTTTTGAGCTGAACTTGTAGAGTTCAGCCGAGCGAAGCGAGTGCAGATAAATACGGTTTGGAGGAGATGGAAGGGATGTCGGTGCTGCTTCCGGCATCCCTGGAATCGGATCGAAACCGTATCAGGCGGCAGCCGGTCCCGGTCACCTGGGGGTGCGGGCCATCCGGATCAGGCGTCCGAGGACGCGCTCGCCGTCCGCGTGCAGGCCGTCGTGCTGGTACTCGTTCGTCAGCCACAGGCGCAGGTTCCCGATCCCTGCGGCCGTCTCCTCGGAGTAGCGGCGCTCGACGTACATGTCCTCGGCGTACACGAGGGCCGCGACGGGCACGGTGTTGCGCTGCAGGGCCGCCTCGTCGTACAGGCGCGGCCAGACGTGCCGGGCGAGCAGGTCCGCTGCCTGCGCGAGGGGACGCAGCGCTGCGGAGTCCTCGAACATCCACGGGTACACCATCTCGCCCGTGAAGGCGGTGGGCGGGAAGTCGGCGGGCAGGGTGCGCTCGGCGGCCCAGCGGGTCGCGGTCCCGTCGGCGTAGCAGGCCTCGTGCAGCGCGGCGTACAGGGGGTTGCGGTCGTACGGGAATTCGGCGTCCACGTCGTGCAGGAAGGCGGGTGAGCCGTAGGGGTGGTCGAGCAGGAAGTGCAGGCGCTCCAGGCCGCTGCCCATGCCGAGGCCCTGCCCGAGCTGCCGGAAGCGCTGCGGGGTGAGCGGGTCGCCGGACGGCAGGGTGAGGGGCGCGCGCGTCAGACGGTCGTGGATGTCCTGCACGCGGGCCTGCAGGTGCGGGTAGCGTTCCAGCAGCTGGGCGTTGCGGGCCGCGACGCGCGCGTACGTGGCGCGGTACACGTCGTCGGCCGTGTGGCCGAGTGGGGGGAGGCCGCCCGTGATGAAGGCCTCGCGCAGCGCGTGCGGGTGGAAGGACAGGTACGTGACGACGCAGAACCCGCCGAAGCTCTGACCGAGCACGCTCCAGCGGTCCACACCGAGGTCCTGACGGATGAATTCGGCGTCGCGGACGATGGCGTCCGCACGGAAGTGCGTCAGGTACCCGGCCTGCGCGTGCGGGTCGAGGCCGGGCAGCGTGCCGACGGGCGTGCTGCGGCCGGTGCCGCGCTGGTCGAGCAGCAGGACGCGGTAGTCGCGCAGGGCGCGGTTGATCCATTCGGGGAGCGAGACGGGGCGCGCGGCCTCGTAGCCGGGGCCGCCCTGGAAGTACACGAGGTACGGCCTGTCCGGGCCGTCCGGCGCGGCGATCTCGCGCGCGAAGACCTCGATGTGCGGTCCGGTGGGGTCGGCGTGGTCGAGCGGCACGCGGAAGGTGCGGTCGGTGACGTGGTGCTCGCCGAGGCGGTAGGAGGTGCTCATGCCCCACTGTAGCGGGGAGGTTACCGTGGCCGTGACAGGGTCCGGTGGGTGCGGGCGGAGCGGCCCGCCTCCCGCCGCGCTAAAATAATGAAAACAGTTTTCACCAGATGAAAAATACGTCCGGCCCGCCCCCGGCCACCCCCCACCCCCAGGAGACGCCATGACCGCGCACACCCCCGACACCGGCCTCATCATCCACGCTCCCCTCACACCCGAGTACGAGACCGTCCTCACCCCGGACGCCGTCGCCTTCCTGACCGGACTGCACCGCACCTTCGACGCGCGCCGCCGCGAACTGCTCGCCGCGCGCACCGAACGCCAGGCGCGCCTCGACGCGGGCGAGGCGCTCGACTTCCTGCCCGGCACCGCCAGCGTCCGCGCGGGCGACTGGCAGGTCGCGCCGCTCCCGCAGGACCTGCAGGACCGCCGCGTGGAAATCACCGGGCCCGTCGACCGCAAGATGATCATCAACGCCCTCAACAGCGGCGCGCGCATGTTCATGGCCGACTTCGAGGACGCCTCCTCCCCCACCTGGGACAACTGCCTCGCCGGGCAGATCAACCTCCGTGACGCCGTGCGCCGCACCATCAGTCTCGAACAGAACGGCAAGAGCTACCGCCTGAACGACCGCACCGCCGTTCTCCTCGTCCGCCCGCGCGGCTGGCACCTCCCCGAGAAGCACGTCACGGTGGACGGCGAGACCATGTCCGGGTCCCTCTTCGACTTCGGCCTGTACTTCTTCCACAACGCCGCGGAACTCCTCCGGCGCGGCAGCGGCCCATACTTCTACCTCCCGAAACTCGAATCGCACCTCGAAGCGCGCCTGTGGAACGACGTGTTCGTGCACGCCCAGGACGCCCTGGGCATCCCGCAGGGCAGCGTCCGCGCCACCGTCCTCATCGAGACCATCGTGGCCGCCTTCGAGATGGACGAGATCCTGTACGAACTGCGCGACCACTCCGCCGGCCTGAACTGCGGCCGCTGGGACTACATCTTCAGCTACATCAAGAAGTTCCGCGAGGACGCCACCCGCATCCTGCCGGACCGGGCGCGCGTCACGATGGCCGTCCCCATGATGGAGAACTACAGCAAGCTCGCCATCCAGACGTGCCACAGACGCGGCGCGCCCGCCATCGGCGGGATGAGCGCCTTCATTCCCGTCAAGAACGACGAGGCCGCCAACGAACGCGCCTTCGCGCAGGTGCGCGCCGACAAGGAACGCGAGGCCCGCAACGGCCACGACGGCACCTGGGTCGCGCATCCCGGCATGGTCGCCCTCGCCACGGAGGTCTTCGACGCGCTGATGCCCACCCCGAACCAGATCGGGAGCGGCAAGCAGGCGGACGTGCACGTCACCGCCGCCGACCTGCTCACGCCGCCCGAGGAGACAGTCACCGAGACGGGCGTCCGCACGAACATCAACGTCGGCGTGCAGTACCTCGCCGCGTGGCTGCGCGGCAGCGGGGCCGTCCCCATCCACAACCTGATGGAGGACGCCGCCACCGCCGAGATCAGCCGCGCGCAGCTGTGGCAGTGGCTGCACCACCACGTCACCCTCGACGACGGCCGCACCCTCACGCAGGAGCTGATGGACGACCTGTTCGCCGACGAACTCCGCAAGCTCGGCGACGGGTACGCGCAGGCCGGCCCGCTCTTCAGGCGCGTCGCGACCGAGTCGCCGCTCGTAGATTTCCTGACGCTTCCCGGGTACGACGCGCTCGCCTGAACGCGGCACGCGCACCCCGGAGGGCCGCGCCCGACACGACGTCGGGCGCGGCCCTCGCCTGTCTGCACGTGCCGCGTCCAGCGTCGCCGGGAGGGCGGGCCTGCCTGCTACACTCGGTCTCATGAAGCCGAGGCCAGGGCGCGTCCCGCCCGGCAGCTTCAGCAGGGGGTTCACGCATGAAGACCAACGCAGGGTCCGAAGCCACCACCCGTCCTCCAGTGCCCGCGCGCCGCGCGTCCGGCTCCCGACAACGACCCCCGGCCCGGCAGCCCTGACCGGCTGCCCCGCCCCGCTGACCGACCGCCGCGCCACCCGCCCCGGCCGCCACGACAGTTCACCGACCGGCCTCCGGCACCCCGACGCCCGTCCCCCGCCCGCCAGCACCCTGGCGGCGCACCCGGCCGTCCGGCACTCCTGCCGGGCCGGGCAGACGCACTCCGTCCCGCCGGGATCCGTCCCGCGCCACATCCGGCCGAGCAGCGCTCCTTCGAGCGCTCCGCCGTGAGGATCAAGGAGTTCCCGTGACCCATACTCCGGACCACGTCCCCTCCCCCACCGCCAGCTCCGACGAGGCCACCCTCGCCGCGATGGGGTACAAGCAGGAACTGTCGCGCCGCATGAAGGGCTTCTCGAACTTCGCGATCAGTTTCTCGATCATCTGCATCCTGTCGGGCGGCATCAACTCGCTCGGGCAGGGCATCAGTTCCATCGGCGGGGCCAGCATCGGGATCGGCTGGCCCGTCGGCTGCCTCGTCAGCGTCCTGTTCGCGCTCGGCATGGCGCAGATCGGCAGCGCGTACCCCACGGCGGGCGGCCTGTACCACTGGAGCAGCGTCCTCGGTGGACGCGGGTGGGGCTGGCTCACCGCGTGGCTGAACCTGATCGGGCTGGTGACGGTGCTCGGCGCGATCAACGTCGGCACGTACTCGTTCTTCATGTCGGCCTTCGGGGACGCGCTCGGCCTGAAGGCGACCCTCGGCACGCAGGCCACGTTCGTGATCGTGATCACGGCCATCCAGGCGCTCGTGAACCACTTCGGGATCCGGCTCACGACGCGCCTCACGGACCTGAGCGGCTACCTGATCTTCGCCGTGACCATCGTGCTGACGGTGGCGCTGCTCGCGTTCGCGCCGCACATCGACGTGTCGCGCCTCGTCACGTTCACGAACTACAGCGGCGACGCGGGCGGCGGCGTGTGGCCGCAGAACACCAGCACGGCGAGCCTGTTCCTGCTGTGCCTGCTGCTGCCCGTGTACACCATCACCGGCTTCGACGCGTCCGCGCACACCGCCGAGGAGACCATGGACGCGCAGCGCGCCGTGCCTCGCGGCATCGTGAGCAGCGTGGTGTGGGCGTCCCTGTTCGGGTGGATCATGCTGATCGCCGTGGTGCTCGCCATTCCCGACATGAAGGCCGCCGCCGCCAGCGGGTACGGGGTGTTCGTGTACGCCATGGGCATCCTGCCCGGCTGGCTGCGCGTCCTGCTGTACGTCGGGATATTCGTGGCGCAGTTCATGTGCGGCCTCGCGACCGTGACGAGCGTGTCGCGCATGACGTACGCGTTCGCGCGGGACGGCGGCCTGCCGTTCTCGGGCGTGCTGCGCGGCATTCACCCGGTCCTGAAGTCGCCCGTCGCGGCGATCTGGGTGATGTCGGCCATCAGCATCCTGTTCACGCTGTACACCCCGGTGTACTCCACCATCGTGTCGGTCACGGTGATCTTCATCTTCCTGAGTTACGGCCTGCCCATCGTGCTGGGCCTCTTCGCGTACGGGCGCACGTGGACGCGCATGGGACCGTGGAGCATCGGCGGCGCGTACCGGGTGGTGGCGACCCTGGTGGCCGCCGCGATGGTCGGGATCTTCGTGGTGGGCGTGCAGCCGCCCAACGACAAGGCGCTCCCCATCACGGCCGGATTCCTGCTGCTGACGGCCGTCGTGTGGTTCGGCCTGGAACGCCGCCGCTTCGCGGGACCGCCGAACCTGGAGGCGCTGCACGTCCCGCCCGTCCACGTCAGCGAGGCCGGCGCGGACTGATGACCGCCCGGCAACGCTTCACGGGCCGCACCGCCCTCGTCTCCGGCGGTGCGGGCGGGGTGGGAGAGGCCGCCTCGCGCCTCTTCGCGGCGGAAGGCGCGCGGGTCGTGATCGTGGACCGGCAGCCGTCCGGGGAGGCGCTCGCCGCCGAACTGCGCGCCGCCGGGCACGAGGCCGTGTTCGCCCTGGCGGACGTGTCGGACGCCGTGCAGGTGGACGCAGCCGTGCAGGCGGCCGTGCACGCCTTCGGCGGGGTGGACGTGCTCTTCAATCACGCGGGCACCATCGTCATCAAGCCCTTCCTGGAGACCACCGAGGAAGACTGGGACTGGCTGATGAACGTGAACGTCAAGAGCATGTACCTCATGACGCGCGCCGTCCTGCCGCACATGTTGCGCGCCGGGCGGGGCGCCATCGTGTGCACGTCCAGCATCAGCGCCGTGGCCGCCACGCCCATGGAGGTGCTGTACGACACCACCAAAGGTGCCGTGCACCAGTTCGCGCGGGCGATCGCCGTGGAGTTCCGGGACCGCGGAATCCGCTGCAACGCCGTGTGCCCCGGCTTCATCCGCACGCCGCACGGACTGCGCGAGGTACGGGACCTGCAGGCGCTCGGGGTGGACACCAGCGACGCGGCCATCGCGGCGCAGCAGGGCCGCCTCGCCGAGCCGGACGAGGTGGCGCGCGCCGCGCTGTTCCTCGCCTCGGACGACGCGAGCTTCGTGAACGGCGCGCAGCTGTTCGTGGACAACGCGTTCACGGCCGTCTGAACCGCCGCCCGCAGGGCGTCCGGCCCTTTCCCGATCGAGCCCGCCCCAGGCGCCGGATGTCGTCCGAATCCGGCTGAACGCACCGCCCCGGCAGGGGCACCGAGAGGTCATGGGATGTATCACGTCACGCTGGGCCACACGCATCACACCTTCGCGGACCTCAGGACGCTGCTGGGCCGCGCCAGTCCGCAGAAGTCCGGGGACGAACTCGCGGGTCTCGCGGCCGGGAGTGCCGCCGAGCGGGAGGCGGCGCGCGCCGTGCTGGCGGACCTGCCGCTCGCGGTGTTCCTTGAGGAGCCGCTCGTGCCGTACGAGACGGACGAGGTGACGCGCCTCATCGTGGATTCGCACGACGCGGCGGCGTTCGCGCCCGTGGCGGGCCTGAGCGTGGGCGGGTTCCGCGACTGGCTGCTGAGCGACGCGGCGACGCCGCAGGCGCTCGCGGCCCTCGCGCCGGGCCTCATGCCGGAAATGGTGGCCGCCGTCGCGAAACTCATGCGGAATCAGGACCTCGTGCTGACCGCGTCGAAGGTCGAGGTCGTCACGCGGTTCCGGACGACCATCGGCACGCGCGGCACGCTCTCCACGCGCCTGCAGCCGAACCATCCGACGGACGACCCGCGCGGCATCCTGGCGAGCACCCTGGACGGCCTGCGGTACGGGGCGGGCGACGCCGTGATCGGCGTGAACCCGGCCCTCGACTCGGTGGACAGCTGCGTGTCGCTGCTGCGCCTGCTGGACGACTTCCGGCACGGGACGGGCGTGCCCACGCAGACCTGCGTGCTGACGCACGTGACGAACACCCTGCAGGCCATCCGGCGCGGCGCGCCGGTGGACCTCGTGTTTCAGAGCGTGGCGGGCACGCAGGCCGCGAACGAGGGCTTCGGGATCGACCTGGCGCTGCTGGCCGAGGCGCACGACGCCGCCCTCGGGTTGAGGCGCGGCGAGCAGCTCGCGGGCGGCTTCGGGGACAACGTCATGTACTTCGAGACGGGCCAGGGGAGCGCCCTGTCGGCGGGCGCACATCACGGCGTGGACCAGGGGACGGTGGAGGCGCGCGCGTACGCGGTCGCCCGGCAGTTCCGGCCGCTGCTCGTGAACACCGTGGTGGGGTTCATCGGGCCGGAGTACCTGTACGACGGTCGGCAGATCGTCCGGGCGGGCCTGGAGGACCACTTCTGCGGCAAGCTGCTGGGCCTCCCGATGGGCTGCGACATCTGTTACACCAACCACGCCGAGGCGGACGGGGACGACATGGACGTGCTGCTCACCATGCTGGGCGCGGCGGGCGTGACGTTCATCATGGGTATTCCCGGCGCGGACGACATCATGCTGAACTACCAGAGCACGTCCTTTCACGACGCGTGGTACCTGAGGCGCATCTTCGGGCGGCCGCCCGCGCCGGAGTTCGCGGCGTGGCTGGAGTCGGCGGGCGTGACGCGCGCCGGCCAGCTGCGCGACCCGGACGAGGCCCGCGTGCACGCCCTGCTGGGCGGGCTGGAGCTGGCCCGGTGAGCGGCAGCGACCCGGCACTCCCGCCGGAGCGTGCCGTGTCCGCGTGGGAGGCCCTGCGCGATTACACGGACGCGCGCGTCGCGCTGGGACGCAGCGGCACGTCCATGACGACGCGTGACCTGCTGGCGTTCACGCAGGCGCACGCGGCCGCGCGGGACGCCGTGCACGACCGCGCGGACTTCGCGGGCCTGCGCGCGCAGCTGGAAGCGGCGGGCGAGGCGGTGCTGGAGGTCCGCAGCCGCGCTCCGGACCGCGCCACGTACCTGCGCCGCCCGGACCTGGGCCGCACCCTGCACCCGGGCGCGCTTCCCGCGCTGCAGGCCGCCCGGACTGCTGGACCGGCGGACATCGCGGTCGTCGTCGCGGACGGCCTGTCTGCCGGGGCGCTCGCGCAGGTCATGCCGCTCCTGACGCTGCTCCTCCCTGCCCTGCGCGCGGAGGGCTTCACGTTCGCGCCCGTCACGCTCGCCTCGCAGGCCCGCGTGGCACTGGGGGACGGCGTGGCCCTCGCGCTCGGCGCGCGGCTCGCGCTGGTCCTGATCGGGGAGCGTCCCGGCCTGAGCAGTCCCGACAGTCTCGGCGCGTACCTCACGTTCGCGCCGCGCGCCGTCACGCCCGACTCGGCCCGCAACTGCGTGTCCAACATCCGGCCCGCCGGTCTGCAGGCGCGGGCGGCCGCGTGGACGCTTCGGCACCTGGTGGGGGCGGCCCTGCGGCGCGAGCTGAGCGGTGTGGACCTCAAGGACGACAGCGGTCCCCTCCCGGCGGACGGGGACGCCCGCGTCCTCCCGCACGCCGAGTAGGCGCAGGGCCGGACCTCAGGGCGCGCAGGTCCACTCAGGCGCGCAGGACGTGGGCGGCGAGGGGACCGAGGTGCACCTGCACGCGCTGCCCGGTGGGGTGCGCGGACGCCTCGTTGCCCTGCAGGTCCACCGCGAGGACGCTGCCGCCCACCCGGACGCTGAGGCGCGTGATGGACCCCAGGAAGCGGCGGTCGGTGATCTCGCCCGTCAGGCCGTGCGCGTCCTCGGCAGGCGTGAGGCGGAGTTCCTCGGGCCGCAGGTACAGGCGCAGCGGCGCGCCGTTCTGGAAACTGCGGGCCGCGTCCACCTGCACCGGGTGCGGCCAGCCGTCCACGGTCACGAGGCCCTGCGCCGCGTCGAGGACGCGCGCGTCCAGACCGTTGGCGGTCCCGACGAATTCCGCCACGAAGGCGCTGGCGGGCCTGCGGTAGATGTCCTCGGGCGTGCCGAGCTGCGCGATGGCGCCCTTCTCCATCACGACGACGCGATCGGAGATGGCGAGCGCCTCCTCCTGGTCGTGCGTGACGAAGAGGGTGGTGGTGCCCGTCTCGCGCTGCACGCGGCGGATCTCGTCGCGCAGGTTCAGGCGCACCTGCGCGTCCAGGGCCGAGAGCGGTTCGTCGAGGAGCAGCACGTCGGGCTGCGGGGCGAGCGCGCGGGCGAGCGCGACGCGCTGCTGCTGCCCGCCGCTCAGCTGGTGCGGGTAGCGTTTCCGGGCGTCCTGCAGGCCGATCAGGTCGAAGAGGGCGTCCACGCGCCGCGCCGTCTCGCTACTGCTCTCGCCGCGCACCTTCAGGCCGAACCGGACGTTGTCCTCGGCGTTCAGGTTCGGGAAGAGACTGTACGCCTGGAAGACCATGCCCATGCGGCGTTTCGCGGCGGGCAGCGGGGTGAGGTCGCGGCCGTCGAGAAGGACCCGGCCGGTGGTGGGCGGGTTGAAGCCCGCCACGATGCGCAGCAGCGTGGTCTTGCCGCAGCCGGACGGGCCGAGCAGCGTGACGAGTTCCCCGCGTTCCAGCGAGAGGTCCAGCGGGCTGAGCGCGACGTTGCTGCCGTAACTTTTGGAGACGTTCTGGGCGGTCAGGTAACTCACCGTGTTCCTCCGAGGGCGACGCGGCCCCGCCCGACGCGCAGCATGACAAGCATGGCGAGCCACGTGACGGCGAGACTGATGAGGGACAGGGCGGCGGCCGGGGTGCTCTGCGTCTGTCCGATGTAGTTGATGTACACGGCGAAGGTGTTGAAGAGGAGCACGTTCGCGAACGTGAACTCGCCGAGCACGATGGCGAACGTGAGGAGGGCCGCGCCGAGCACGGCGGCACTGATGTTCGGGAGGATCACGCGCCACAGCAGGGTGCCCCAGCCCGCCCCGAGGCTCTGCGCGGCCTCGCTGAGCGTCTGCAGGTCCAGGGCGCGCAGGCCCGTGTCGAGCGTCCGGTACGTGTACGGGAGGGCCAGCACGACGTATCCGGCCACCAGGAACTGCGGGGTGCCCACGAACCACTCCGGGCCGCGGTACAGGGCACTGAGACCCCCGACGAGCACGATGGGCGGCACCACGAACGACAGCACCGACAGCAGGCCCAGCACGTTCCGCAGGCCCGGCGCGCGCAGGTTCACCCAGAACGCGGCGGGCACCACGAGGACGAGACTGATCACGATGGTTTCCAGGGCGAGCATGAACGACAGCCCGAACGTCTGCCGGAACTGCGGGTCCTGCAGGATGTGGGCGTACGCGCTGAAGTCGTAGCGGGTGCCGCCTGCCCACAGGCTGAAGATGGCGAGCGCGAGGATCGGCAGGAAGAAGTACAGGAAGCCGAGCAGGATCACGAGCCAGCGGCCGCCCTGAGCGGCAGGCGAGGCCCTCATTCGCCCTCCGATTCAATCCCGCGTTCTCTGCGGGATTGATCCGACTGAAAGGAGAAGGAGAGGGTGCGGGTTTCGCGGTATGGACGCGCGGGCGGCGCTGTCCCGCCTGCGCGGGAATGGAGCGGAATCCGGATCACCGGCGCCACCTCGACCCGAGGCGTTCCAGGGTGGTGTAGGCGAGCATGGTGACGGTCATGACGGCGATCACGAGCAGCGCGAGCGCCTGCCCGAGGTGCGGGTCGGAGAGGACGTTGCCGGACAGCACCGCGCCGATCTGCAGGGGCAGCAGCGGGAGCGCGCCGGACGTGAGGGCGTAGGCGGTGGCGTACGCGGAGAAGGCGTTGCCGAACAGCAGCACGGCGCTCGCCAGGAGGCTCGGCGCGAGGACGGGGAGGCCCACCATGCGCCAGAACTGCGCGGCGCTCGCGCCGAGGTTCTCGGCCGCTTCGCGCCACTCGCGGCGCAGGCCGTCCAGGGCGGGCGTGATCAGGATGACCATCAGGGGAATCTGGAAGTACGCGTACACGAGCATCAGGCCGCCGAACGTGAAGAGGTTGAAGCCGTGCTGGTAGAGGTTGATGCCGATGCCGGACAGCAGGCGCGTCACCATGCCGGTCGTGCCGAGCGTCGCCACGAACGCCAGCGCGAGCGGCACGCCCGCGAAGTTCGCGGCGACGCCCGAGAAGGCGATGAGGGGGTTACGGAGCCAGGCGGGGCCGCCGTCGCCCATCACGGCGTAGGCGAGCAGGCCGCCGATCACGGTGCCGATGACGGCCGACCCGCCGCTGAGCAGCAGGCTGTTGCGCAGGCCCGTCATGTACTGCGGCTGCGCGAGTTCCCGCAGGTGCGCGAGCGTGAACCCGCCGGGCGCGCCGTCCACGCCGTCCGCGCGGAACGCGCCGACGAGCACCGCGAACGCGGGTACGATCAGGAAGGCGAGCAGCACCGCCAGAAGCGGCCCGACGAACAGGGCCGTGCTGAGCCACGCGCGGCGGTGTTCACGGCCTGCGCGCGGGGCGGGCGGAACCGCGAGCAGCGCCGGTCCTTCCGTGCTGGCCTTCACGCGCAGACCTGCCTGCGGAGTCGGGACGGGTACGGGCAGAGGACGCAGGAGGAGGGGGCGGGGAACGGGTGTGCGGTGCAGGAACTGGGCAGCACGGGACCTCCGGGGAACGCGTGGGAAGGGAATTCAGAAATCCCCGCCGGCCCTCGGGCTGACGGGGACGGAACGCGTGGGCCGGTTACTGGCCGACTTTCGCGGCCCACTGGGCCTTGAGGACGTCCTGTGCCTTCTTGACCTGGGCGGGCGTGGCGAACTTGACGTTCTGGTACACGGCCGCGTCGGGCAGCGTGGCGAGGATGTCCTTGCCGATCACGCCGCGTTTCACCATGTCGTTGAAGCGGATGGGGTGCGCGTACCCCTTGAGGAACATCAGCTGTCCGGCGTCGGAGAGGATGAATTCCTCCCAGAGTTTCGCGGCGGACGGGTTGGGGGCGCTGGCGTTGATGGCGGTCGCGTAGTGGCTGCCGTACACGCCGTCGGAGGGGACGGTGACGGTCCACTCGACCTTCCCGGCGAACTGCTTGCTGTACCCGAGGTTCAGGTAGTCCCAGTCGGCGACGATGGGCGTCTGGCCGGTCTGGACGGTGGCGGGCGTCGCGCCGACCGGGATGTAGTTGCCGTTCGCCTTGAGTTTCGCGAAGAAGTCGATGCCCGGCTGGATGTTGTCGAGCGAGCCGCCGTTCGCGAGTGCGGCGGACCACACGGCCGAGAATGCCGCCTGCGCGGAGAGCGGGTTGCCGTTCAGCGCGACCTGTCCCTTGTACTCGGGCTTGAGGAGGTCCGCCCAGGTTTTGGGGACGTTCTTGACGATGCTCTTGTTGACGCCGAAGGAGATCACGCCGAAGTAGTTGCCGACCCAGTACCCGTCCTTGTCCTTGGCGCTGGCGGGGATGCTGGCCCAGGTGCTGGGCTTGTAGGGCGTGAAGAGCTTCTCGGTGGTGCCCTGGATGGCGAAGGCGGGACCCACGTCCACGACGTCCGGCGCGCGGCGCTGCCCTTTGAGGGAGCGGATCGCCTGGAGTTCCTCGGCGCTGCTGGCGTCGGGGGAGGCGTTGGTGAGCTTCAGGCCGTACGCCTTCTGGAAGCTGTCCATGATCTCGCCGTAGTTCGCCCAGTCTGGCGGAAGGGCGATGGTGTTGATGCTGCCGTCTTTCTTGGCGGCGTTCACGAGGGCGGCCGGGAGGGCGGGGGCCATGGTCATGGTCTGGGCCAGGGCGACCACGGAGCCAGCACCGATGAGCAGGAGCGTGAGACGGGCAAGCTGATTTTTCATGGACTTCACCTCGGTGAGAGAAACCTTCAACGTTGGTTAGTGTCGGGGGGCATTGTAAGCTTCGTGTCAGATTGTTCACAAGTCCGGCGCCACACCTTCCGGGCGCGTCCCGACGGCGCCTGACCCGGCAGTGACGTGCAAGGCCGAACATGAGGGCGTCCGGCAGCAGCGCCCCGCCCTACCCCTACCTCAGGAGCCGTCATGAACGACCTCAGCACGCTCGGTCTCGCCGTCACCCTCCCCGAACTTGAACGCAGCGCCGACTGGCTGCGGGACGGCGCGCGCGACGTGGAGCTGCAGGACATCAGCGAACCCCTTGTCATGGACGCCGACTGGAGGGCGGTGGCGCGCCGCTGCGCTCGCCTGCTGGACGGCCATGCGGGCCGGGTGGGGGTGCACGCCCCGTTCTGGGACCTGACGGTCGCCCCGCAGGACGCGAGCATCCGCGCGGCGGTGCAGGCGCGGCTGTCGCTGGGCCTAGATTTCGCGGAGGAGGTGGGCGGCACGCACCTCGTGCTGCACAGCCCCTTCCATTTCTTCGGGCATCCGCTCGTCGCGCATCAGGAGACGCTGCAGGCGGAGATCGCGCTCGCGCACCTCACGCTCACGCCGCTGCTGGAGCGCGCCGAGCAGCTCGGCTGCACCCTGGTGATCGAGAACATCCTGGACGTGAATCCCGCGCCGCTGCTGGCGCTGGTGGCGTCGTTCTCCAGTCCCGCGCTGCGCCTGAGCGTGGACGTGGGGCACGCGCACATGATGGCCGCGCGGGGCGGACCGCCCGCCGACGCGTGGCTCACGCAGGGCGGGGACGTGCTGGGGCACGTGCACCTGCAGGACAACGACGGCAGCAGCGACGCGCACCTCGCGCCGGGCGGCGGGACGATCAACTGGGCGGCGGTCCTGCGGGCCCTGCGCGCGCAGACCGGGACGCCGCGCCTGATCGTGGAGGTCGTGCAGGGCGAACTGGAGCGCGCGGTGGCCTGGGTGGACGCCGTGACGCGGGACGCCTGAACGGACGCACGGCACGCGCCAGACGAGGCCGGTCCCCGTGAGCGGCGTGCTATGACGGTGGGCATGACTTCCTCCCCCTCCGTCCCCCCTGCCCCGGCCGCCCGCGCGGTGCTGGGACTGGGGCTCGCGGCGCTCGGTCGGCCCGGGTACATCAACCTGGGGCACGCGCAGGACCTCACGGACGCCCGGGACCCGCTGGCGCTGCGCGACCGGGCGCACGCCGTGCTGGACGCCGCGTGGGACGCCGGCGTGCGGCATTTCGATGCGGCGCGCTCGTACGGCCGCGCCGAGGTGTTCCTGGCGGGCTGGCTGACCGGTCGCGGCCTCACGCGGGCCGACGTGACCGTGAGTTCCAAGTGGGGGTACGCGTACACGGCCGCGTGGCGCACGCAGGCGGACCGGCATGAGGTGAAGGAACACAGCGCCGACCACCTGGAGCGGCAGTGGCCGCAGTCGCGGGCCGTGCTGGGCCGCTGGCTGTCCCTGTACCTGACCCACTCGGTCACGCCGGACAGCGGCGTGCTGGACGACCCGCACCTGCTGGCGAGGCTGGCGGCCATGCGGGCGCAGGGCGTCACGCCGGGCCTGTCGCTGAGCGGCCCGCAGCAGGCGGAGGTCCTGCAGCGCGCCCTGACGCTGCGCGTGGAGGGCGAACCGGTGTTCGGGGCGGTGCAGGCGACCTTCAACCTGCACGAACGCGCTGCGGCCGGGCCGCTGCTGGCTGCGCGGGCGGCGGGCTGGCGGGTGTACGTCAAGGAGGGCGTCGCGAATGGTCGCCTGACGGCGCGCGCCCCTGCCGTGCCCCCACCGCTCGCACGGGTCGCGCAGCGGCACGGCGTGACGCCCGACGCGGTGGCCCTCGCGTACGTGCTGGCGCAGCCGTTCGCGGACGTGGTCCTGAGCGGCGCGGCGACCGTAGCGCACCTGCAGAGCAACCTCACGGCCAGGGACGTGACGCTCACGGCCGCCGACCTGGACGAACTGGCCGCCCTGCAGGAACCGGGCGCCGGGTACTGGGCGACCCGCGCGGCCCTCCCCTGGAACTGAGGGCGTGGCGCTGTTCCGCGCGGCGGTTCTTCTGGCATGATGTGGGGCAGCCCCGGACGGCCAGGTCCGGACGCGCGTGGCAGGGCCGAAACCGGCAGTCCGGGCACGATGTACCGGACGGTGACGGTGTACAATAACGGGTTGAATCCATTCACGGCTGGCTGAACCTTCAGCTGCACGCCTTCCCCTCCCGCCCGCATCCACGACATGGACCCGCCCGCTGTTTTCACAGGAGGACAGATGCCTGACAAGAGCGAACCCAGCAAGCCCCGCACCAAGGTGGCTGCCCAGACCACCAGCACCACGACCGCCAAGACTGCCCCGCGCGTGAAGTCGCGCGTCCCGACCGCCCGCAAGCCCGCTGACACCGGCACGCCCGCCCAGCCGGACGCCGTGAAGGCCCCGGCCACCCTGACGGCCACCCCGAGCACGGCCGCCGCGACCGCCCCGAAGCCCGAAGCCGTGAAGGCCGCGCCCGTGCAGGCCGAGACGCCCGCCCCGAAACCCGCCGCCGCCAAGCCCGCCCCGGCCAAGGCGAGCCCCGCCAAGCCTGCTGCGAAGAGCGACGAGCCCAAGCCCACCAAGCCCGCCCCCAAAAAGGCCGCCCCCAAGCCTGCCGCGCCCGAAGTGGAAGCGCCCCCCAAGGCCATCAAGACGGCCGCCAAACCCACCGCCCGTGCCGCCAAGCCGAAAAAGGCCACGCCCGAAACGAAAGCGCAGCCGAGCGCGCCCGGCGCGGCGCCCGCCGTGCCCGGCAGCGTCTCCCCGCTGTACGCGCACCCCGTCATCCAGGCCCTCATCGCGTCCGGTAAGGCCGTGGGCGTGGTGTCCGCCGAGGACGCCGCCGCCGCCCTCAGCACCGCGCTCGAAGCCTCCGGCATCGACACCGACCAGGGCGAAGCCTTCGAGGGCCTGCAGCTGCTCCTCGCCGCTCAGGACGTGGAACTGCAGGACCCGGCCGAGGACGACCTCGAAGAAGACCTCGACGCCGAAGACGACGAGGAGGGTGGTCGTCCGGCTGAGGCCGCCTTCAGCGAGGACGACGCCTTCCTGAACAGCCTGCCGCGCGCCGTGTCCACCGACCCCGTCCGGCAGTACCTGCACGAGATCGGCCGCGTACCCCTCCTGAGCATCGCCGAGGAGATCAGCCTCGCGCGACGCATCGAGGACGGCGAGTTCGCCCGCCAGACGCTCGAAGACAACCTCGACCTCGACGAACGCGAACGCCGCCGCCTGCAGCGCCAGGTGGAGGACGGCGAGGCCGCGAGACAGGGTCTCGTGGAAGCGAACCTGCGCCTCGTGGTCAGCATCGCCAAGAAGTACACCAACCGCGGCCTGGGCTTCCTGGACCTCATCCAGGAGGGCAACGGCGGCCTCATCCGCGCCGTGCAGAAGTTCGAGTACCGCCGTGGCTACAAGTTCAGCACGTACGCCACCTGGTGGATCCGGCAGGCCGTGAACCGCGCCATCGCCGACCAGGCCCGCACCATCCGCATCCCGGTGCACATGGTCGAGACCATCAACAAACTCTCCCGCACGGCGCGTCAGGTGCAGCAGGAACTCAGCCGCGAGGCGACGCCCGAGGAGATCGCCGAGGCGATGGGCCCAGGGTGGGACGCCGCGAAGGTCGAGGACACGCAGAAGGTCAGCCAGGAGCCTGTCAGCCTGGAGACGCCCATCGGCGCGGAGAACGACAGCTTCTACGGCGACTTCATTCCCGACGACGTGCTCATGAGCCCCGCCGCGAACGCCGACGCCACCCTGCTGAACGAAGCGATCGAACGGGCCCTGAGCAAGCTCGACGAGCGCGAAGCGATGGTGCTGCGCCTGCGCAAAGGCATGGTGGACGGCCGCGAGCACACCCTCGAAGAGGTCGGCAACCACTTCAAGGTGACGCGCGAACGCATCCGCCAGATCGAGAACAAGGCCCTGCGCAAGCTGAAGTACCTGGAGAGCCGCAGCCGCGCCCTCCGCGACTTCCTCGACTGACCCACCCTCACCCGTTCCGGCGGCCCTCCTGGCGACAGGGGCGGCCGCCGTTTCATTGCCGCTCCGGCCGGAGCGGCCCTCGTGCCCCCACTTCTTCAAGGGCAGGTCAACTTCACTTCAAGGCGCTGTCAACGGCAGCTGACCCTGCGCTGCCGCCACCCGCCTAAGGTGGAGGCATGAAGCGAATGACCTTCCTGTCCCTGATCAGCGCGCTGGTTCTGGCGGTGCTGGCCATTCCGCTGCTGTTCGCCTTCACGCCCGCCGGCATCGCATGCTGCATCGCCAGCCTGCTGATGGCGGTGCTGACCGTGCCGGACCTCTCCCGTCAGGACGAGCGGCCCGGGCCTGACCTCGACGGGCTGCTGCAGTAAGTCACCGCACGGACCTGAACGAAAAGCACAGCCCACTCCGGTCTTCAGGGTGGGCTTTCGTCTGCCCGCGCGCAGGACAGAGCGGTGCGCGTTACAGGCCAGGAATGGGCGTGGGAACGTCCCTGATGACCTGGCCGTTTGCGGCCGCCTGGGCGCTGAGGGCGCCCGCACCGTTCTCGAGGGCCTGCTCGTCGGCCGGGTTGACCTTGCCCGTCTTGAGGGTGCCGCCGAGGGTCGTCATCTCGGCACTCAGGGTGTTGAGCGCCCCGTCGAGCTTCATCAGGGTGGGGGATGCGCTGTTCGCGGCGACCTTGCGGGCCACGCTCACCTCGTGCGCCGCGAACGCGAGCGCGAGGCCGCCCTTGACCATCGCTGCGGTCCGGCCGGGCGCGCCCGCCGAGAACTTCCCCTGCCTGAACGGCATCAGGTCCCAGTGGTGGAAGGCGTAGTACGCCGCGCCCAGGTGCAGCAGGAAGCGCGTCTTGTCGAGGATGGCGTAGGAGGTGCTGAAGGGCGTGGCGGTGAGGGTGAGGAGCAGCGCGGCGGACGTGAGACGGCGGGTTCGTGGGTGCATGTGGTCTCCTGAGGGCATTCCGGCGGGGCCGGGGTGTGCCTCAGGATATGGACGGCCGGTATAGCGTCGGTGAAGCCTGTACTCCCACGTCTGTGGCGCGCCGGGGAGAGGTCAGCGTGGTCACGGGGCAGTGCCGGGGGCAGGGCGGGCCGCGCGGTACAGTTTGGCGGGCCGGCCGGGCGCGCCGTAACTGAAGTCCAGTTCGACCTGCCCGCACTCCAGCAGGTACTCCAGGTACCGCCAGGCAGTGACGCGGCTCACGCCGATGGCGCTGCCGACCTCCTCGGCACTCAGGGGCGTGCCGGCCTGCGCGTCCAGCACCTGCCGCACGCGGCGCAGCATGCCTTCCTCGATACCTTTGGGAAGAACCGCGCCGGGCAGGCCGAGCAGGCGGTCGAGGCGGTGCTGCGTGATGGCCTGACCGGGGAAACGCTGGCGTCCGCTGGCGCGCGTGATGGCGTCCAGCAGGCGCGCGCCCTCGAAAGGCTTGATGACGTAGTCGACCACGCCGAGCGACAGGGCCTGCCGGACCGTCTGCAGGTCGTCGGCGGCGGTGAGCATCACCACGTCCGTCACCTGCCCGGCAGCGCGCAGGGCGAGCAGCAGGTCGAGGCCCCGGCCGTCCGGGAGGTACATGTCGAGCAGGATCAGGTCCGGCTGCAGGTGCGCGGCGAGCGACACGCCCTCCTGCACGGTCCCGGCCACGCCGATCACGTCGTGTCCGCCTGCCACGACGAGGTCCCGGTTGACCTGCGCCACCCAGCGGTCGTCCTCGACGAGCAGGATGCGGGTCACCGCGCGTCCCCCGGCAGGTACGGGCGGGCGGGGTCGGCAGCGGCGCTGCGCGGCAGGCTCAGCTGGAAGACGGTGTGCTCGCCGCGGCGCAGGTACCGCAGGGTCCCGCCGAGCGCGGCGACGCGGGTGGTGACGTTGCTCAGCCCGTACCCGCGTCCCTGGCCTCGCGTGCTGCTGCCCTGCAGGAACAGGGTGGGGCGCAGGTCGTCCGGCACGCCCGGGCCGTTGTCCGTCACTTCCAGCTGCAGGCCCTCGGGGTCCTCGCCGACGGACAGGGTGACGAGGCCGCCCGCGCCGCGTTCGCGCAGCGCCTCGAAGGCGTTCTCGATGAGGTTCCCGGCGGCCGTGATGAGCGCCTCGCCTGCCGTCTCCCAGCGGGCGGAGAGCTCCGACCCGGCCTCCACCTGGAAACTCAGGCCGAGTTCCGTCGCGCGGTCGCGCTTCCCGGTCAGGAGGGCCGCGAGGCGCGGGACCTGAATGCCGCGCAGCAGTTCGCGGAAGTCCGTGTCGCGCCGTACCTCCTCGCGCACGACCTTGATGGCCTCGTCGGGCCGTCCGAGCTGCAGCAGGCCGCTGATGGTGTGCATGCGGTTCAGGTGCTCGTGCGTCTGGGCGCGCAGCACGTCCACGAAGCCGCGCACCTGCGTGAGTTCCTCCGCGAGGCGCATGACTTCCGCCCGGTCCCGGAACGACGCGACGAAGCCGCCCTCGGGGAGCGGTTCGAGGTTCACGATGACGGGCGAGCCGTGCAGTTGCAGGCCCAGGTTCCGGAGCGGCCCCACGCGCGGAACGGCGTTCAGTTCGGGCCACAGCGCGGCGAGCGGCAGGGCCTGCGCCCTCCCGGTGGGCGGAGTCAGGCGCAGCAGCTCGGTCGCCTGCGCGTTCGTGAGCGTCACTTCACCGCGCGCGTCCACGGCGATCACGCCCTCGCGCAGCGCGGCGAGCACGCCCCGGTGCTGGTGGACGAGGTGCGCGATCTGTTCGGGTTCGAGGTTCAGGATCTGGCGTTTCAGGAGACGGGCCGTGAGGAGCGCGCCGAGCGTGCCGAGCGCCAGCGTGAGCAGGAACCACGGCAGGATGGCGCGCGCCACCTGCCGCGCGAGCGAGTCGATGCGCGGCATCAGGTACCCGGTGCTGACCACCCCGACCACCTGGCCGTTCCCGGCGCGAATGGGGACCTTGCCGCGCACGGCCGGGCCGAGCGAGCCGGTCGCGACGTTCACGATCTCCTTCCCGGCGAGCGGTAGCGCGTTGTCGCCGCCCTCCATCGGCCTGCCGAGCCGGTCGGCGCGCGGGTGCGCGAGCCGGATGCCGCGCCGGTCGCCGACCACGATGTAGTCCGCGCCGACCTTCGCGCGCAGCTGGCCGACGTAGGCGTTCAGGGCCGGGTCCTGCCGTCCGAGGCGCGCGGCCTCGACGACCTGCGGGACGGACGCGACCAGCCTGCTGATCCCGAGGGCACGCACGCCGAGGTCCGAGCGGACGCTGCGCTGCAGGAACGCCACCTCGATGCTGCCGAGCAGCAGCGTGACGCTTCCCAGCACCAGCAGGTGCAGCGCCACGAGTCGCCCGCCGATCCCGATCCGTGCCCACCCGGACAGGCGGGCCGCCGGGCGCGGGGCACGGTGACCGCCCGCGTCCCGGACGGGCCGGGGCGGGCGGGCGTGAGCAGAGGTGTCGGTCATGCGTGAAACCTCCCGGGACGGGACGGGCAGGGCGGCGGGCGGGGCGTGTGCCGGATCATAGCGCCACTGAACCCCGCCCCTTCAGACCGCGGGGTTCAGTGGAAGACGAGGAGCTTCTCGCGCGGGACGTGCATGGTGAGCTCCGCCGACGTGAGCCGCTGCGGGCTGTGGAAGCGAAGGCGGTCGCCGCCGACCTCCACCCAGTGTTCCCACACGGCGCCCAGGAACACCGAGTTCACGTGCCGGGCGGGGAAGGTGTTGGCCGCGCCGGGCTGCCCGAGTTCCAGGTGCTCCTGCCGGATGACGGCGCGGACCTTGCCCGCGAGTTCCGGGTCGTGCACGCCGACGCCTTCGAGCGTCGCGCCGTTCACCTGCACCTGCACGCCGGGGCCGCCCACATTGACGGGCTGCGCCTCCATGATGTTCGGGTTGCCGATGAAGTCCGCCACGAACAGCGAGTTCGGCTGGTCATACACCTGTTCGGGCGGCGCGTACTGCGCGAGCTTCCCGCCGCGCAGGATCGCGACGCGGTCCGAGATGGCCATCGCCTCGGACTGGTCGTGCGTGACGAAGATGGCGGTCTTGCCGCTCGCCTTGAGGGCTTCGCGCAGCCACGCGCGGGCGTGCTCGCGGAGTTTCGCGTCGAGGTTGCTGAGCGGCTCGTCGAGGAGCAGCAGGACGGGTTCGGTCACGAAGGCGCGGGCCAGCGACACGCGCTGCTGCTGCCCGCCGGACAGCTGGCCGGGGTAGCGCGCGCCGAGCGCGCCGAGGCCGATCTGTTCGAGCACGTCCGACACCTTGCGGCTGATGTCGGCCCTGCCTTCGCGGCGCTGTTCCAGACCGAACGCGACGTTCTGCGCGACGGTCTTGTGCGGCCACAGCGCGTAACTCTGGAACACCAGGCCCAGTTGCCGCTGTTCGGGCGGGACGTTGGTGCGGGTCTCGGCGTCGTACACGGGGCGACCGTCGATGCTGATGCGGCCCGCGTCGGGGGTTTCCAGGCCGCTGATGCAGCGCAGGAGGGTGGTCTTGCCACTGCCGGACGGGCCGAGCAGGGCGACGATCTCGCCGGTCTCGACGGTCAGGTTCAGGCCGTCCAGGATGGTGTTGCCGCCCAGGACCTTGCCGAGGTTCTCGATGTTGAGGGTGCTCATCTGCGTTCTCCGTGGATGCTGAGTGGGGGGTGGGGAAGGTCTCGCCGCCTGGGCGGGGAAGGCCGGACGGCGAGACGCGTTCCTATTCGGGCCGCACGCCGAAGCGCGTGGCGAGGCTGTACACGCCGACGATGATCACGATCTGCAGGCTGGAGAGGGCCGCGATGCTGTCCACGGCGCCCGTACCCCACAGCTGCACGATCTGCGCGCCGAGCACCTCGGTGCCGGGGCTGAGCAGGTACACGGCGCTGCTGTACTCGCGCACGAACTGCATGAAGATCAGCAGCCACGCGGCGATCAGGCCGGGTTTCAGGACGGGCAGCGTGGCCTTCAGGAAGGCGCCCGTGGCGGTCGCGCCACCGATGCGGGCCGCTTCCTCCAGGTCGCGGCTCACCTGCCCGAGGGCCGCCGTGATGAGGCGCACGCCGTACGGGAGCCACACCACCATGTACGCGAGCGCGATGCTGATCAGGGTGGGCCGCACGGGCTTCAGGACCGGCACGAAGATGAACAGCCAGAACAGCGCGAGGCCCATGATGAGGCCCGGCACGGCGCGCGGCAGGCCCGCGAGGTAATCGAGGGTCCGGCTCACGCCTCTGGGGGCGCGCTGGATGCCGAGCGCGACGAGCAGGTACACGGCGACGGCCACGCCGCCGCCCACGAGGGCCACGATGAGGGTGTTCACGACGCTGCGGCTCAGGTCGGGCGTGCTGAAGATCGCGGCATAGTTCGCGCCGGTCAGGGCGTCCAGCAGGTTCACGCCCGGCCCCCAGCTCCGCACGAGGCTGCGCAGCAGCACGCCCGCCATGGGCGTCACCACGGCGTACAGCAGGTACAGGATGGTGAGCGCGGCGAGCGGCCACTTCCACGCGCCGAGCTTGAGGCGCTGCGCGCGGTAACCTTTCGCGCCGAGGGACGCATAACTGCCGCGCTGCCGCGTGAGGGCGCGCTGCATGAACACGATCAGCAGGGCGAGCAGGATGAGGATCATCGCGACGACGGCCATCGGACCGTAGGCGGGCACGCCGGTCACGGCGGTCAGGCGGTACAGGTACGTGGTGATGACGTCCACGCCGCGCGAGTCGCCGAGCACGAGCGGCAGGCCGAAGATCTCGAAGCCGAGGAGCAGCATCAGCATGGCGCTGTAGACCAGGGCGGGCCGCACGAGCGGCAGCGTGACGCTCGTCATGACCTTCCAGACGCCCGCGCCGGACAGGCGCGCGGCTTCCTCCAGGGACGCGTCGAGGTTCTTCATGGTGGTGGACACGTACAGGAACACGTACGGGACGTGCGTGAGGCCCGCGATGAGGGCGATGGCGGGCAGCGTGTACACGGACCACGGCGTGCTCGTCAGGTGGAAGAGGCTGGTGAAGAGGCCGCTCACGAAGCCGCTCGGCCCGAGCGACACGATGAAGCCCACGCCGAGCACGATGGGCGACACGAAGATCGGGGTGAGGAGCAGCACCTCGAAGACCTTCGCGAACGGCAGGTCCGTCTTGGTGACGAGGAACGCCAGCACCGAGCCGAGCGGCACCGCGATGAAGATCATGGCGGCGGCCAGCACGGCGCTGTTCCCGAAGGCGCGCCAGAAGGCCGGGTCAGTCAGCACCTGCGAGTACGCGCTCACGCCGACCTGCTTGACGGGCGCGAAGAAGGGGTTACTCAGGAAGCTCTGCCACAGCAGCAGCAGCAGCGGTGAGAGCACCGCCACCGCCACCGCCGCGAGCAGCAGCCACCAGCCGACGGGCAGGGGCGGGCGCGACGCGCGCGCGCCCTGCCGTGCCGGGCTCCGCTGACCTGCGAGGGGCGGCACGGTCACGGCTCACTGCCCCTTGACGTTCTTGCGCCAGAGGTTCAGGAAGGTGTTGCGGTTGGCGGGCACGAGGTTGTCGAGGAGGCGCTTGTCGACCGCGATCACCTTGAGGTTCCCGGCCCCGCCGACGGCCTGCGTGAGGGTCGCGCGGGTCGCCTTGCCCGCCACGTCACCGCGCAGCGAGTAGATCAGCGACTGGTTCGCCATGACGAGCTGACCGCGGCGCGACAGCAGGTAGTCCAGGAAGAGCTTGGCGGTGTTGGGGGCCTTGCTGGCCTTGTTGATGACGGCGACGCGCTGGAAGGCGATGGTGCCGTCCTTCCAGAACTTCATGCCGAGGTCCGGCACGGTCTTCTGTCGCAGCAGGGCGTAACTGCCGATGATGTTGTACCCGTACAGCGCCTCGCCGCTCGTGACCTTTTCGAGCATCGCGCCGGTGCTGCTGTACAGGCCCGCCTGCGCCTTCCCGAGGCCCAGGGACACCGCGCCGAAGTCCCTGTTCGTCTGGTTGTCGTACTCGGTGAGCGTGAAGCCCACACCGGACTTCTCCGGGTCCCAGGTGGCGATCTTGCCGGTGAGTTTGCCGCCGGAGAGCAGCGCCGCGAAGGCCGCGTGCGTGGCGGGCAGGTCGCCGGGCTTCACGAGGCGCTTGTTGTAGATGAGGGCGGCCGGTTCGAGCGTCGTGCCGAACGCCATGTTCTGGTAGCTGTTCTCCGCCGCGAAGTTCTTGCTTTCGGGCGACGCGTAGCTGAGGGCGTAGCCGTCGGCGGCCAGCTTGACCTGCAGGTCCATCGCGCTGCTCCACAGGACGTCGGCGGTGGGCGTCCCGGCGGCCGCTTCGGCCAGGAAGCGGCTGTACAGCTGCGAGGTACCGATGTCGTTGTACTCGATATTCGCGAAGGGGTACGCCTTGCGGAAGTCGTCGATGAGCGGTTGCGCGCTCGCCTGGTCGGTGCTGGAGTAGATGATCAGCTTGCCTTCCTTCTTCGCCCCGTCGATGACGGAGGCGTAGCTGGCGGGGTAACCGTTCGGGACGGCCTGGGCCTGGACGGCGGGCGCGGCGAGCAGCGAGACGGTGAGCAGGGACAGCGCATGACGGGCGTTCTTGAGCATGACAGACCTCCGGGTGAGCGCCGGGGTCGGCCCCGGTCGCGGCTTGGTTGTGCTTGTGAGGTCAGCTTAGGTCCTCGCGGCACACCTTCCGGAGTTGCGTTCGTTGCTTAAGTAACGTTCACGCGCCGTGAACAGAACCCGGCAGGGCGTCGCCCGGCGCTCAGGCGCTCGTCAGATCTCATCCGGCTGCCGGTCGCTGGGTGATGCGGTCTCTGCACCCGACTTCACCAGGACAGGAGGGCGGGGGTCAGGAGGCGAAGGTGCCGCGCTCGTCGTCAGGTGGCAGCAGCAGCGGGTGCAGGGGCCCTTCGGCCGTCAGGGCCAGCATGTGCAGGCCGCGCGACGCGCTGACGTACATCAGACGCGACTCGAATTCCGTGCCGGGATCGTAGTGCGCGGCGTCCGCGCCCGCCACCACGCACCCGTCGAACTCCAGGCCCTTCGCGAGGTTCACGGGCAGGATCACCACCCCGCCCGAGTAGCGCGCCTGCTCGTTCAGGATCGGCTGGGCGTCCACGTCGTGGTGCCGCATGGCGGCGGCGAGCGTCTCGGCGTCCGCCGCGCGTCGCGTCACGACCGCCACGTTGCGGTGCCCCTGCGCCTGAATGGCCTTCACGGCGCGCGCCGTGAGGACCGCGAGCGGTTCGCCCGTGAGGCGCATGACGTCCGCGCCGTCACGGTCCACGCCCACCACGTCGGCCGCGCGGTTGTACGTCGCGGCGACGCGGGCGGACAGGCGCGTGATCTGCCGCGTGCTGCGGTACGTGCGGGACAGCGTGGTGAGGCGCGCGCGGGCTTCGCCACCCAGTGCGGCCTGCACGTCCGCCCAGCGGCCCGGTCCCTTGTACCCGTGCAGGCCCTGGTTCAGGTCGCCGAGTGCCGTGATGTGGCCGGGGCGCGCCGCGCGGGCCAGCAGGGCGTACAGCAGCGGCGCGTAGTCCTGCGCCTCGTCGAGCACGATGTGGTCGTACGGCGCGACCTCGCGGCCCTCGCGGCGACCCACGCCGTCCAGCAGGGCCGCGACGGCCAGCATGAGCGGGATCTCGGTCACGTCGGCGGAACTGCGGCGCGGTTTGGCGACGCTCGTGAGGGGGTCACCGAGCAGCACGTCCAGCGTCCGCTCGTCGAGCAGGCCGTCCGCGGCGGCGCGCAGGGTCGCCTCGTCCGACACGATGCGGCGGCCCTCGCTGACCGGCAGGATGCCCGCGAAGACCTTGCCGGTCAGGGCCGTCACCTCCGGCGCGAGGAGCCGCGTGACGCGCGTGACCTCCGCGTCCCCGGACGCGTTCAGCAGGCCGAGGACGCGCTCGAGGGTCGCCGTGCGGAACGCCGAACGGTACCCTTCGAGCGGCGAGCGGCGCTGCACGTCGTCCAGCAGGCCCTGCAGGTCGTGCGGGCCGAGCTGCACGCTGCGCGTCTCACCGCGCAGGTCCACCTGCAGCGCGAACTCCAGCCGCGCGACGTTCACCGCGAGCCTGCGGGCGAGGTGGCGACGCACCACCTCCAGCATCCGCAGGTCCCCGAGCGCCTTCGCGCGGCGCCACGCGGCCCGGCGACGCCCGTTGTCGCGGTCCTGCAGCAGCAGCGTCAGGGTGCGGTCCGTGACGTCCATCTTCTCCAGGCCCAGGAACGACAGTGCCCAGCTTTCGGGCGTCGTCACGTTCACGCCCTGCAGGTTCAGGCCCGGCAGGACGCGCGCCGCGTACGCGGCCAGCACCTGGTTCGGCATCAGCACCAGGCACGCCTCCGGGCGGGCGCGTTCCGCCGCGCGTTCCGGGTGCATCAGCCACGCGAGGCGGTGGAAGCCGATGGTGGTCTTCCCGGACCCGGCCGCGCCCTGAATGAGCTGCGCCGTGCCTGCCGGGGCGCGCACCGCGTCGTTCTGTTCCGGCTGCAGCGTCTCCACCACGTCGCGCATGCCGGTCGTGGCGGCCTCCGACAGGCGGCTGAGCAGCACGGCCTCGCGTCCGCCCGTGTCGCCGCCCGCGTCCACGTCGTACAGGTCCGTCACGCGGTGCAGGGCACGGTCCTGCACGTCCAGCTGCCGCCGGCGCAGCACTGTCCCCTTGAGGCCGGCTGCCTGTCCTCGGCCCGGCGCGGTCCAGGTCAGCGCGTCGCTGTAGTACAGGCTGCCGACCGCCGACTCCCACGACACCACCGAGTGCGGCCCCTGCAGGTCCAGGAAGGCGTGCTTGCCGACGTACAGCAGCTGCTCGCGCCCGCCGATGCGGACGCGCAGGCTCCCGAAGTACGGTTCCTTGACGTGCACAGCCAGCATCGCGGCCTTCTCCTCGGCGTTGTCGGCCAGCGTGAGGCTCGTTTCGAGGTCCGCGCCGACGTTCCGGTCGCGGTCCTCCCAAGCGTCGATCTGCCGCAGCACGGCCCGGATGGTGTGCGTGAGGTGCGTCTCCTCGGCCTGGAAGTCGGGGTGGGTGGTCGGGGTGGCGGTCGCGGGCATGGGCTCCCCAGTATTGGGGCGGGAGGGGGGAGCGTCAACCGGACCTGAGAGGCGGGCCGGTGAGGCGCAGGCCACTCATGAAATTCAGCCTGACCTCATGCTGATGCATGCTTGGCCGACTGTGGACCGGGCGTCACATCTCCCGCACCAGCCGCACCCGCCCGAGGTCCGACCATGCTCAAGTACCGACACCTGCCCCTGCTGACCGCCCTGCTTCTCGCCTCGTGCGGTGAACGCAGGGACGGTGGGGGGCAGCGGTGACTTCTTCCGTGGCCTGACGGGCACCGTGACCGGCGGGACCGTCAACCTGTACGCCACGAGCGCCTCGCGCCTCGTCACGCTCAGCGACACGAGCGGGTACGGCGGCACCCTGACCGGTTCGCCCGTCACGCTCGCGACGGCTCCCACGAACACCGCGTACCGGGGCGTGACCATCAGCCCCAGGTGAGCCGGACCCGTGACCTCCCCCGGGCCACGGCTGCTCTACCCTGGGGCGTGGCGTCCACGTCTCCCCTGCCCGGCGGTCCCGGTCCCCTAATCGGGATCGCGGAGGTACATGACGTGAGTTTCGCGCATGCCGTGCCGCCGCTGGTGAGGCTGCTGCGCGACGAGGCGGAACTCGTGCCGGACCTGCTGCGGGCGCGGCCGTGGCTCGCGCCGGGCGACGCGGAGGCGGTGCTGAACGCGGTGCTGGACAGCGAGTGGACGGGGTTCGTCGCGCGGCTGGGCCGGGTGGGGCCGTGGGTGTATGCGCCGAGCGTGGCGGACCTGCAGGGCCTCTCCGCGCGCTACACGGCGCTCGTGCAGGTGACGCGGGCGGTCCGTGCCGCGCCGGACGGGCGGGCAGGAGCGCCCGGCGCGGCAGCCCGGGCAGGTGGTCCTCTCGCCGCACGGCTGCGGGCGGAGGGGAGGAGCGTCCCGCCGGACGCGGCAGGGCTGGAGGACGCCTTCTGGCGGGACGCAGAGGGACGGGCCCGTGAGCAGCGGGACGCGTGGCTCGCCCGGCACAGTGTGAGGCCCTGAACGAGTGCAGGTCCCTGAACGGCGGTCCGGTCCCGCCCGGGTTCAGCCCGGGCCGGGCCGCCCCACGAAGACGGTCAGCACCGTCCGTTCCTGAAAGCCCAGGCGCAGGTACACGCGCCTTGCGGCGTCGTTGTCGGCGGCGACGTGCAGGAACGGCCCCTCCCCGCGCGCCAGGATACCCGCCGTGGCGCTTGCCACGACGGCCGCGCCCAGCCCGCGCCGCTGCGCGTCCGGGTGCACGCACACGGCGCTCACCTCGCAGTATCCCTCAGGCCGTGCCCGCTCGCCCGCCAGAGCGATCAGTCGCCCGCCCTCGCGCACGCCCCAGTACGCGCCGAGGTCCGGCGTGCGCGTCTTGAACGGTCCCGGCCGGGTGAGCGTCACGAGGGCCTGCATGTCCGGCCGGTCGTCCGGCCCGAGACGCGTCACCGTGACGGGCGGCGCGTCCGGCGGCGCGGCGTGCGGGTACGTCATCTGCAGGATCTCGAAGGTGCGCAGCGTCGTCCAGTGCGGCGGGACCTGCAGGCCGTGGCCGAACAGCACGCCCACACCGTCCGGCCCGAGCAGCCCCGCCAGGGCCGCCCACGCGGCCGGTGTGTCGTCCTGCAGGGCCGCGAACGGCGCGACGTCCGGACGGTAGCGCCTCGCCATGCCCGTGCCCTCGCTCCAGGCGTGCTGTGGGCCGCTGAGGGCCGACCAGAAAGGATTGTCGAGCGGCGTCATGTCCCGAGCATAGGGCATGACTGCGGGCGTCCACGGAAGAACGGTGTACGGACGTGGTGGCGTCGCCGGTCCACCCGCCTGCGGTTCAGTCGGCGTAGCCGCTCGCTTGCAGGCGGTACAGCGAGGCGTACCGGCCGTCCTGCGCCATGAGTTCGGCGTGCGATCCGCTCTCGCTGACGTGGCCGTCCTCCAGCACCACGATCCTGTCGGCGAGGCGCACGGTGGAGAAGCGGTGCGAGATGATGACGGTGATGCGTTCACCCGCCTGTTCGCGCAGGCGCGTCACCGTCTCGTACTCGGCGGCGGCGTCGAGCGCGGCGGTCGGCTCATCGAACACGAGGACGGACGCGGGCCGGTAGTACAGCCGGGCGAGCGCGACCTTCTGCCACTGCCCGCCGGACAGCTGCCGCCCGCCGCTGAACATGCGCCCCAGCATGGTGTCGTACCCGGCCGGGAGGCCCGCCAGGACCTCCTGCGCGCCGGACCATTCAGCAGCCTGTTCGACCTGCGCGGCGTTCCCCTCGCCGTTCAGGACGACGTTCTCGCGCGCCGTCATCTGATACTGCCCGAAGTCCTGAAAGATGATGCTCATCTCGGCCTGCACGCTGCGGGCACTGAAACGCGCGGCGTCCTGTCCGTTCAGCAGGATGCGGCCCCCGGTCGGCTGGAAGAGCCGCGTGAGGAGTTTGATGGCGGTGGTCTTCCCCGCGCCGTTCTCTCCGACCAGGGCGAGCGCCTCGCCGCGCCGGACGGTGAAGGACAGGCCGTTCAGGACGGCGCGCGTCGTGAGCGGGTAACTGAAACTCACGTCCTGGAAGTCGATGGTGTGGATCGGGCCTTCCCACGTCTCGCCCGCGTCGAGGTCCCGGGTCGGCAGTTCGAGGAACTCGAAGAGGTTCCGGATGTACAGCAGGTTCTGGTAGATGCCGCTCACACCGGTCAGCAGGCCGGAGAACTGCGCCTGCACCTGCGCGATGCCGAGCGCGAACAGCGAGAAGTCCCCGACCGTAATCTCACCCCGCGCGGCCCGGGCGAGCACGCCGAGCGTGGCGACCCCCACCAGTGCGGCGGAGAGCAGGGACGCCGCGAGCGTCCACGCGTTGCGGCGCTGGACGAGCGGCACGAGCTGCGCCCGGAACTTGAGGTAGTAGTCCTGCCAGCGCTGCAGCAGGTACGGTTCGAAGTTGAACAGCCGGACTTCCTTGACGAGCGCGTCCGAGGTGAGGACGCTCCCGAGGTAGTTCTGCACGCGGGCGTCCTGCGTGCGGCGGCGCAGCATCCGGTAGCTCTCGGTGCCGAAGCGGTTCTGGATGATCACGCCGGGGACGCTGGCGATCAGGACGAGCGGCAGGACGAGCGGGCCGAGCCTCGCCATCAGCACGCCGATCGAGCCGAGCGTGATGACGGCCTGCAGCAGGCTGATCAGTTGCGTGAGCACGCCGAGGGGGCGCACGCCGACCTCGCGGTAGGCGTTCTGGAGGGCGTCGTACGTTTCGGCGTCCTCGAAGCGTTCGACCTCCAGGCCGACGGCCTTGCGCAGGATCTGCAGGGTGATGCGGTTCTGCAGGCGGTCGCCGAGCAGTTCGCGGGAGGTGTTCTGGAAGCTGGCGAGGACGGCACCGAGCGCGCCCACGCCGACCTGCAGGGCGAGGAGCTGCACGAGGTGCGGGTAACCGCCGACCGCGCCGAGGTTTCCGGTGGTGGCCTTGCCGACCGCGTCCACGAGGAGTTTGGTGGTGTAGAGGGTCGCGGCGGGCAGGAACGCACCGAGGAACGACAGGGTCAGGAGGACGGTGGTGTGGCCGGGGCTGCTCTGCCAGACGAGGCGGACGGTGGCGAGCAGGTCGCGCAGTTGCGTGCGTGCGTCGGGGGTGCTGACCGGTGCGTCCGGGTTGACCGGCGGGCGGGGTCTGGGGGGCGGGGTCATCATCTCCGGTCAGTCTGGCGCAGGGAGGGCGGCGGGATGCCTCGCGAAGCACAATTAAAACGCGTGTACGTGTTCACACACATGTCCACGCGTACACAATATGACATACACGAAACCCCCGCGTGTGCGGGGGTCCATGTGATTCAGGCCTTCGGGCCCGGCGGGTCAGGCGTTCGCGCTCACTTCCGGAGGAAAGCCAGCAGCGCCGCGTTCAGCTCGTCGGCGTGGGTCCAGCTGATCGCGTGCGGGCCGTCCTTGATGACGACCATCTCACTGCCCGCGATGAGCTTCGGCAGGCGGCCGCCGCTCGCCTCCATCGGCACGATCCGGTCCTGGTCGCCCTGAACGATCAGGGTCGGCACGGTGATCTTGGCGACGTCGGGGCGGAAATCCTCCAGCCACGCGGGCACGCAGGCGAGCGTTGCGCGGGCCGAGGCGGAGGCCGCCACCATGAAGCTCTGGTGCAGCACGTCGTCGCTCACGCGGCTGCCGCGAAACACGTCGGCGTTGTAGAAGTTCTCGAAGAAGCCCTTGAAGAACGCGAAGCGGTCCTTGCGGATCTGGTCCATGATGCCGTCGAAGACGCTCTTGTCGACTCCCTCGGGGTTGTCGGAGGTCTTGACGAGGTAGGGGGCGACCGGCGAGGCGAACACGGCCTTCTTGATGCGGCTCTCGCCGTACTTGCCGATGTAGCGGGCCACCTCGCCGCCGCCCATCGAGAAGCCCGCCAGCGTGACGCCGGTCAGGTCGAGGTGGCGCAGCAGCGCGTCCAGGTCGGCCGCGAAGGTGTCGTAGTCGTAGCCGGCGGAAGGCTGGCTGGACGCACCGAACCCGCGGCGGTCGTAGGTGATGACGCGGTACCCGGCGTCGAGCAGCGCGGCTTCCTGACGCTCCCAGGAGTGGCCGTTGAGCGGGTAGCCGTGGATGAGCACGACGGGCTCGCCCTGGCCGTGATCCTCGAAGTACAGCTGGATGTCCTGGTTGTTTTCCTGACCGACGGTGACGTGGGGCATGGGATCCTCCTGTGGGGTGAGACGACGGGCCGAAACCCTTGCCGATGAACACCGTCAGGGTACGCAGCCCGCACGGCCGAAGCGTGAGGGGATCCCAGGCACACCTTCATCAATTGTGCAAAACAGAATCGTGTTCAATCTGCCGAGTTGGCCTGCTTCGACTCCGCCTTCAGTGGCACGTCCCCCGCGCTGCAGTACGACCCGGCCATGTGCGTCAGGTGCACCACCCGCAGTTCCTCCGCCTCGGTCCCCAGCGACCGGGGCCGGAATGCCTCGTCCGCCCGCCACTCGAACGGCTCACCCGGCAGACCCGAGTGCCGGAAGCGCTCGATCGCCAGCGGCACCAGCCGCATCCGCCGCTCGATCCACTCGCGGTCCCACGGGCCCTCCTCCACGATCTCCTCCGCCGCGCGGAACTCGTAGTAGATGGTGCGGCGCAGCTTCTTGCCCTGCGCGCGCTCCGACCCGTGCACCACCATCACGTCGTGCAGCAGCACGTCGCCCGGCTGCATCTCCACCTGAATGGCGTCCGGGGCGTCCCAGCCGTGCTCGTCCGTCAGGGCGCAGATGTCCGCAGGTGCGCCCTGCGATCCCGGAATCACGCGCAGCGCGCCGCCGCCCACCCGCGACTCGTCCAGGTACAGGTCGAAGTTGAAGATGCGCCGTGTCCTAGGGTGCACGGCGTCCTGATGCCACGGCACCTGCTCACCGTCCCCCTCGAACTTGAAGACCATGCTCTCGTAGGTCGGCACGAAGTTCGGCCCGCACAGGCTCTCCGCGACGCCCAGCACCTGCGGGCTCCCCAGCAGTTCCAGAGACACCGGCTCGCCCTTGTCGTGGACGTAATCCACGCGCCACATCACCCGCCCGGCCTCACGCTGCGCGAACAGGTGATCGCGGTTCGCGCCGCCGTCCTCCAGGCCACGCTCGATCCAGCGGTGACCGGCCGCCTGCAGACGCTCCAGCAGTTCACCGGTCACCCAGTTGCGCAGGATCAGGTATCCCTGCTCGTCGAAAAACCGGATCTGCTCCTCGGTCAGGTGATACGCGCCTGCCTCCGGGGCTCCGGTGAGCTGGACGGACGGAGAAATGTGCACCTGAGCGGCCGATTCGGATGGATTCATGTCTACCTCCCTGGAACGACGACGGGACACGCGCCGCGCCATTCGGACCGTTCCCTGCGTTGTCCACTGCCTCCCAGCCTAGAGGGAAGATTGACGGAATTCTTCCGCCCAGGTGACTGCAACTTCCGGTATCTTCAGGTGTGCTTTCCGCCGCTTCCCCCGAGGACCGCTTCGGCCTTTCCTGCTGGACCGGAGAGGCACACAGCATGCCGACCTTTCACCGGCATCACGAACTGGAACTCAACCTGATGCTCGGCGGCAGCGTCACGTACCTGATGGGCGGCAGGCGTTTCACGCTGCAGGCCGGACAGCTGGCCCTCCTGTGGGCCGCCATGCCGCACCGCGTCGTCGCCACACAGGACCCCGCACGCGTCGTGTGGCTCACCGTGCCCCTCCAGCAGGTCCTGCAGTGGAACCTCCCCGCACGCCTCCTGAACGCCGCCCTGCACGGAAACGCGGTCCTCGGCACGCGCACCGACCCCGGCGACCCGGAACGCTTCAGCGACTGGTCCACCCTGCTGGACAGCAGCGACCCGGAGGCACGGCGCATCGTCCTTCTGGAACTCGAAGCGCGCCTGCGCCGACTCGCGCTCCACTGGACCGGCACCCAGGCAAACGGCCCGGCCGCAGGTCAGGGTGTCCTCCACCCGCTCCCGGAAGTCCAGGCGGGCAAGGTCGAACGCATGACCGCCCACCTCGCCGCGCACTACGCTTCCCCCGTCCGGCTCGCGGACGTCGCGGCCCACGTCAACCTCAACCCCACCTACGCCAGCACCCTGTTCCGCCAGGCGCTCGGCACCACCGTCGTCGAGTACCTCACCCAGCTGCGCGTCGCCCACGCGCAGCGCCTGCTGCTCACCACCACCCTGCCCGTCCTGGACGTCATGCAGGAGGCGGGCTTCCAGTCCTCCAGCCACTTCCACGAGGTGTTCACGCGCGCCTGCCAGCAGTCGCCACGCGAGTTCCGAAGGCAGTTCGCGGCCCGCCCGTCCGTCCCGCCGGGACCGTAGACTCGGCGCATGCCTCTGAACGACGGTTACGCCTACCGTGAACGCCTCACGGACCGCGCCCTGGGACGCGCGCCCGTCCACGTGCTGGAGTACTTCACGCGCCGTTACCGTCACTCCGGGGAGGACGTCTGGCGGGCGAGGCTCGCGGCGGGCGAGGTGTTCCTCGAAGGGGCCGTCGCCACCGGCACGGAACTCCTGCGGCCCGGCCAGGAGCTCGTCTGGCACCGCCCACCCTGGATGGAGGACGAGGTCCCGCTCGATTACCGGGTGCTGCACGAGGACCGTCAGCTGCTGGCGGTCTTCAAACCGTCCGGCCTGCCGACCCTGCCGGGTGGCGGCTTCCTCACGCAGACGCTGCTGCACCGGGTGCGCGCCACGTACCCGGACGCCTCCCCCCTGCACCGCCTGGGACGCGGCACCTCCGGTATCGTGCTGTTCGCGCTGGACCCGGCGACGTCCGCCGCCCTGTCACGCGACTGGCGCGAGCACGAGGTCCACAAGACGTACCGTGCCCTGGCGAGCGGCCACCCGGAACAGGCGCACTACGAGATCCGAACCCCGATCGGCCCGGTGGACCACCCGCGCCTCGGGAAGGTGTTCGCCGCGAACCCGCACGGCCTGCCGTCCTCCAGCGACGCGACCCTGCTGGAGCAGCGGGCGGACTCCGCGCTGTTCAGCGTGGACATTCACAGCGGACGACCCCACCAGATCCGCATTCATCTGGCGTCCATCGGTCATCCGCTCGTCGGCGATCCGCTGTACGGCGCGGACGGCCTGCCGCTCCCGCTGCTGCCTGGACTGCCGGGCGACGGCGGATACCTGCTGCACGCCGAGCGGCTGGCGGTCCGGCATCCGCTGGACGGGCGAATCCTGACGCTGGTCGCTCCTCCACCGTTCGCCCTGCTGACCCGTCAGGAGGGTGGGCCAGGATGACATCCACTATCGGACAACTTGCGCCAAATGGCTCTCTTCAGAGGGTGTGTGCTGTCAGGGGAGACTGGTTTCCGGCCAGATGCTGCCATGAAATGACCGGATATCCGGGGGATGACACCGGAGACCATGGCGAGTTTTCGACAGAAAAGCACTATCGGACAACTTGCGCCGTTTGGATGGGGCACCTATCGGACAACTTGCGCCATCGCCCATCTCGGAAGCCATGGAAACCCCCCCCAGCAGGGCGTTCGCCGATGGCTGCAGATTCGAAAACGCAGGTATCGGACAACTTGCGCCGTTCTGACCGGAAAGTATCGGACAACTTGCGCCGAATTCGCGACAGGTATCGGACAACTTGCGCCGTTCGGCTCCCGAAAGTATCGGACAACTTGCGCCGAAAGTATCGGACAACTTGCGCCGTTCAGTCTCGACCCTCGGACAACTTGCGCCGCTTCGACCCCAAAAGTATCGGACAACTTGCGCCGAAAGCTCGGACAACTTGCGCCGTTTCTGGCCCTGCACGCCCTCCAGGACACACGACGACCCGGCTCTTGGTGTTGTCATCAAGTAGTATTTAAAAGATTTAAAAGATAAAACATACACAACAAACACACGGCCAAAAAACGGAGGAGCTGTGCCCGAGGACGCCAAACAACCCAGAGCGAAAGTCAAGGTCCCTGCACGGACACCCGTACAGGTCAAACCGCAGCGCGCCAAGCTCGGGCAGCTCAAACGCTTCGACGAGATCAACGTCAGCCAGCTCAGCCTCATCAGCGTGCAGGAACGCATCCCCGCCGACTTCCGCGAATGGACGGTCGACCACGTGGACGAACTGCGCCGCTACCGCGTGGTCTGCCAGGCTCTCCCCGAGTACGGCGTCCCGCACGGCACCGACAACGACATCAGCGCCGCGCTCATCAACCTCTTCATCGAACAGGGCCTGCCCGACGAGGGCACCGTCACCGCCACCCCCTACCTGATCCTGCAGGCGGCCGGACTGGACACCTCCGGCCGCTATTACGACGCGCTCGGCGTGAGCCTCAAACGGCTCCTCACCACCAACTACTTCATCAGCGAGGGCTGGCGAGATCACCCGCAGAAACGCTGGACGACCGCCAGTTTCCGCTACATCGACCGGCTGGAGTACACGACCGCGAGCGGCGAAGAGCAGCTCGACCCGACCAGCATCCTGAAGATCCACCTGCCTGCGGAACTCGTGCGCTCGGTCCGTGCCGGGTACATCAAGGCGCTCGATCTGGCGTTCATGCAGAGCCTCAAGCGTCCCCCGACACGCGCGCTGTACCGCCTGCTGGACGCCCGCAGGGTCAACCCCGAGGACCCGTCCCAGCGCGTATCGTCCTTCGCGGTCGGCCTGATGGACTGGGCGCAGGCCTGCAAGATCGTGTCGGACCGGCCGTCGCTGGTCGAGCGGGCACTGAAGACTGCGCACGACGAACTCATCGAACGGGGGTTCCTGACGGCCGTGAACTTTCATGGTCGCGGGCAGAAGAAAGTCATCGAGTACGTGTTCGGCAAGATGGCCGATCCGCCCGACCCGCAGCTGGTGGGCCGCCTCACACTGATCGGCCTGACCCGTATCCGTGCCCAGCAGATGGTGCAGGAGTACGGGCAGGACGCGGTGGAGGACACCCTCGACCGGTTCGCGGCCCTGCTGGCGGGAGGGTACAAGCCGCGCAGCCGGGCGGCGTTCTTCGTGGATCTGCTGAAGCACCCGGAGAAGTACCAGGTGGACGCCGAACCTCTCCTGACGACGCCGGCGGCCGATCAGGCGGCCGAGAAACGCAAACAGCGTCAGGCGGAACTGCAGAAGCGCGAGGAGCAGGAGCAGCAGAGCCTGGAGGACAGCCTGCAGCGACTTCCGGTGGAGGAACAGGTGGAGGAGGTGATGCGCGTCGCGATGGTGATGCTGCGCGGCGAGCTGAAAACCTCCGAGTTCGAGGCGCTCAGGCAGCTGCTGCATCAGGAGGACCCGCTCGCCATCAGGCAGTGGTTGCTGCGCGGGGTGTCGTCGGGACAGCGCGACGCGGTTCTGCATGATCTGCGGATCCGTCTCAATACCCTCTGACCTTCCCGGCGTTCCAGAGCCCCGTGGTGTGCTGGCCTGCTGCGGGGCACTGCACGGCCGTGAAGGGGCCTGCGCGTCTTTTCATGGACTCGTAGTGGGGTCGGTGGTGACGCGCGGCTTCCTGGGCCTCCTGTGACGTCGCAGCAGGGGGCCCCTTGCGTGCGCTCGCCAGCTTGGCCCCCGCCGCTCAGCTTATCGGGCCACTCGCGCTCATTCTTATCGGGCTCTCTTTCTGCCAGTCACGAGCTGAGATCAGTCTA